>CAZAKD010000225.1:0-3305 GCA_964485435.1 uncultured Lachnospiraceae bacterium | reverse complement strand
CACCTTTATCTCCACCTTCAGGTCCAATATCAATAATGTAATCAGCCGTTTTAATTACATCTAGATTATGTTCGATAATTACAACGGTATTACCACCCTCAGCAAGCTTTTGCAATATCTCGATTAATTTATGAACATCAGCAAAATGTAGCCCTGTTGTTGGTTCATCTAGTATATAGATTGTACTACCAGTACTTCGTTTGCTTAACTCTGTAGCCAATTTAATTCTTTGTGCCTCTCCACCAGAAAGAGTCGTAGAAGGTTGTCCCAATTTCACATAACCTAGCCCTACATCATATAAAGTCTCAATCTTTCTTCGAATAGTTGGAATAGGTTCAAAGAAATTCACAGCCTCCTCTATAGTCATATCAAGTACTTCAAATATATTCTTACCCTTATATTTTACATCTAATGTCTCACGATTATATCTTTTCCCATCACACACTTCACATGGTACATAGATATCTGGTAGAAAGTTCATCTCAATCTTGATGATTCCGTCTCCTCTACACGCTTCACAACGTCCACCTTTTACATTAAAACTGAATCTTCCCTTTTTGTAACCCTTTGCCTTAGCCTCTGCTGTTGAGGAGAATAGGTCACGAATCTGGTCAAATACACCTGTATAGGTAGCTGGATTAGATCTTGGAGTACGTCCAATTGGAGACTGATCTATATTAATCACTTTATCTAATTGATCTATCCCAATCATATCATCATGTTTGCCTGGAATGGTTCTTGCTCTATTGAGATCTCTTGCAAGCCTCTTGTATAGAATCTCATTTACCAAAGAACTTTTTCCTGATCCAGATACACCTGTAATGCAAGTTACTACACCCAGTGGAATATCTACCGTAACATTCTTCAAGTTATTTTCTTTGCCACCTTTAATCGTTAAAAATGTAGTTGGTACTTTTCTCTCTGAAGGGATAGGTACCTGTATTCTTCCGCTTAGATATGCGCCAGTAATAGATTCCTCCACTTTCATAATATCCTCAGCGGTACCAGCAGCAATGACTTCTCCACCATGGGAACCTGCTCCAGGACCAATATCAACCACATAATCAGCGGCAAACATAGTATCTTCATCATGTTCAACCACAATTAAGGTATTACCTAAGTCTCTTAGATTATTTAAGGCTTTAATTAGCTTATCATTATCCCTTTGGTGTAATCCGATACTAGGTTCATCTAGAATATAAGCAACACCAACAAGCCCTGATCCAATCTGAGTTGCAAGCCTAATCCTCTGAGCTTCTCCACCAGATAATGTTCCTGTAGCTCTTGCTAAGGATAGATAGTCTAGTCCTACATCGATTAGGAAACGAAGTCTTGCTCTAATCTCCTTTAATACCAGTTCACCTATCTTTTGTTGCATTGGACTAAGTTGGATCTCATCCATGAAAGTAGTTAGATCTCGAATAGAATAGTCCGTTAGCTCCGCGATATTCTTGTCGCCCACTGTAACAGCTAAGGATTCTTTCTTAAGTCGTCTTCCACCACATGCTTTACATGGGGTAACATTCATAAATGTCTCGTATTCCTGTTTGATGATATCTGAAGCAGTCTCACGATATCTTCTCTCAACATTCCTTATGATACCTTCAAATGCCACATCATATATTCCTTCTCCACGTTGTCCCTTGTAATATACTTTTACTGATTTGCCATCTGTTCCGTGAATTAATATGTGTTTAATCTCATCACTATAGTCTTCAAATGGAGTATCTAGATCAAACTTGTATTCTTTTGCTAATGCATCTAAGATTGCTCTTGTATAACTGGTTTTTTCTACTGATGATTGCCATCCCATTACAGCAATCGCACCTTCTGCAATGCTAAGTGATCTATCTGGAATAATTAGTTCCTCTGCGAATTCCATCTTAATTCCAATACCATGACAATCTGGGCATGCTCCAAATGGATTATTAAACGAGAAGTTTCTAGGTTCAATCTCATCAATACTAATTCCACAATCTGAACATGAAAAACTCTGGCTAAAATTAATTGTTTCTTGCCCAATTACATCAACAATCAATAACCCCTCTGATAGTTCGAATACTGTTTCTATAGAATCTGAAAGTCTCTTTTCAATTCCTTCTTTGACAACAAGTCTATCTATCACAATCTCTATGTTATGTTTCTTGTTCTTCTCTAACTTAATCTCTTCCGATAGCTCATAAAGATTACCATCTACTTTAACTCTAACATAACCTGATCTCTTCGCTTGTTCGAATATCTTAACATGCTCTCCTTTTCTTCCTCTAACCACTGGCGCTAGAAGTTGAATCTTAGTTCTCTCAGGTAGTTCCATAATCTCATCTACAACCTGGTCTATGGTCTGCTTTTTCACCACCTTGCCACATTGAGGGCAGTGTGGAATTCCAACTCTTGCATAAAGTAGTCTATAATAATCATAGATCTCAGTTACTGTTCCCACTGTTGATCTAGGATTGCGGTTCGTAGACTTTTGGTCAATTGATATGGCAGGTGGTAAACCTTCTATGGAATCTACATTTGGCTTCTCCATCTGTCCTAAAAACTGTCTTGCATAAGAGGATAGAGATTCCATATATCTTCTCTGACCTTCTGCATAGATTGTATCAAATGCCAATGAAGACTTTCCAGAACCACTTAATCCTGTTAATACTACAAACTGATCTCTTGGAATATTAAGACTAATATTCTTAAGATTGTTCTCTTTTGCACCTCTTATTTTAATATAACGCTTCTTATCTATCATTTCTTTACCTCATTTATATGGTGTCATCTTAAGATATTAGAACTTGCCCCCAATATCTCTAATCTAAATTATTTAACTGTTTCTTTAATGTCACTAATTGATCTCTAATCTCTGCTGCCTGTTCAAAATTAAGCTCTGCTGCTACTTTTTTCATCTGCTTCGACAACTTGTTCACTACTGCTTCCAATTCCTTGCGGCTCATAGATTCAGGGTCTTTATCAAATTGATACAGATCCTTCTCTGCCTTCTTAGAGATACTTATTAGATCTCTAACCTTCTTCTTAATCGTCGTCGGGGTAATATTATGAGCTATATTATATTCATTCTGAATATCTCTTCTTCGATTTGTTTCATACAGTGCTTTCTCCATTGACCTTGTAATCTTGTCAGCATACATAATAACTCGTCCCTCTGAGTTACGAGCTGCACGCCCTATGGTCTGTATTAACGATGTCTCTGATCTTAAGAAACCTTCCTTATCTGCATCTAGTATGGCTACTAGGGTAATCTCAGGAATGTCCAAGCCTTCCCTCAATAGGTTTATCCCAATCAGCACATCAAA
>CAZAKD010000224.1:1030-3322 GCA_964485435.1 uncultured Lachnospiraceae bacterium | reverse complement strand
ACAAGCTTCATTTAACTGAACTGTGTTGACAGAATGATCTTTAATTTTTATACACTTCATATCTTGACCGCCTATATCAAGAATACAATCTACATCAGGTTCAAAGAAAGCAGCAGCATAATAGTGAGCAACAGTTTCTACTTCACCTTCATCAAGTAATAGTGCAGCTTTGATGAGGGCTTCTCCATAACCTGTTGAACAAGAACGTACGATTCTTGCACTGTCAGGGAGCATGGAATATATTTCTTTGATGGCTTTCATTGTTGTTTTTAATGGATTACCATTATTGTTGCTATAAAAAGAATATAATAGAGAACCGTCTTCACTAACTAAAGCCACTTTAGTTGTAGTGGAACCTGCATCAATTCCAAGAAAGCAGTCACCTTCATAGGTAGACAAATCAGCTTTTACTACATCATGTTGATTATGACGTTTGACAAAGTTATTATAGTCATCCTGTGAATGAAACAAAGGCTCTAAGCGATTTACTTCCATCTCAAGCTGAATAGGTCCATTTAGTTTATTATGTAGATCTTTTATGGATACTCTTGAATCACCTTTTGAATTCATTCCAGCACCGATTGCTGCAAATAAATGAGAATGTTCAGGAGTAATGATATGTTCTTTACTTAAGTTTAAAGTTCGAATAAATGCTTCTTTTAATTCTGTTAAGAAATGAAGTGGGCCACCTAAAAAGGCGATATTTCCTCTAATTGGTTTCCCGCAAGCAAGTCCACTAATTGTTTGATTTACTACAGCTTGAAAGATAGAAGAAGAAAGATCTTCTTTTGTTGCACCTTCATTAATCAAAGGTTGTACATCAGATTTGGCAAATACACCACATCTTGCTGCAATAGGATATATGGATTTATAATTCTTTGCGTATTCATTTAAGCCAATGGCATCTGTTTTTAAGAGAGAAGCCATCTGGTCTATAAAGGAGCCTGTTCCTCCTGCGCATATTCCGTTCATGCGTTGATCAATCCCATTTGTGAAATAGATAATCTTTGCATCTTCACCGCCCAATTCGATTGCTACATCTGTCTGAGGAGCGTAATCTGTTAGAGCAGTTGATACGGATACTACTTCCTGTACAAATGGTATATCAAGATGCTTTGCAATAGATAATCCACCTGAACCAGTAATCATAGGAACTATTTGTATATCTCCTAACAATTCATAGGCATCTTTTAACTGAGAGGACAATGTATCTTTAATATTTGCGTAGTGTCGTTCATATCCTGAAAATAATAATTGTCTATGTTGGTCTAGAATTGCAACCTTGACTGTTGTTGAGCCAATATCTATTCCTAGTGTTTTATATGAATGCATTTTAGTTACAGCCGAGTGAAATGGCCGTACACCTCCTTGTCGTAAAACATTGTTATAAATAATACTATTATTGAAACATACATTTTATTATACGCTTTAAATTGTCTTATTTCAACATTCAATAAGTATAAAATATAAAAACAAAGTAAATACAAAGTAAATAAGTAGTAATAATCTATGATAAGTGTTCACATTCGTTGTGAGGTAGGAATATAATATGAGTGACATATATTTGAAAAGAGAGTATAATAAGAATTTTTTACACTGTGAAGGTATGGCATACAATATTAAACAAGGAGATACATTATATAGTATTAGTAGGAGATATAGCATTCCATTAGCAATGCTTCTGCAGGCTAACCCTTATGCAGATATGTATAATTTGCAAATTGGTGATGAAATTTGCATTCCTATGATTGGAATTATGCCAAGAGAGAACGGCAACATGAACGGCAATATGAATGGTAGCATGAACAGAGGAATGAATACTTCTCCAGATAACATGAACAGAAATATGAATACTACCCCTGGAAACGTGAACACAAATATGGATAATACAGGAAATGTGAATAATAACATGCAGAATATGATGGCTTATGTTGTAAAAGACATGGAGACGATAGGAGATTTAATGGATAGATTTAATATGGATCTTGATGAGTTTCTCTTCTATAACAATTTAGATGAACTTGTATTAAAGCCAGGTACAACAATTAATGTTCCAATGAATAATAACAATAATAATATGGAATAAATCAAAATTATAGTGGCGTTTTGTGAATAAAGTTATTCGCAGAACGCCACTATATGAAATACCTCTTTGGGACGCTTGCCTAGAATGTATTTGACAAAGGTTGTAGAAGAACATATAATTAATTAGATGAAAAAATATAGGGTAAACATAAGCTTAGAGTGAAAGGATGTGGATTATATGGAATCTGGACCGAGTAGTATAGAACG
>CAZAKD010000224.1:519-1020 GCA_964485435.1 uncultured Lachnospiraceae bacterium | reverse complement strand
TAATCACATACTGTAAACATAAGTAGAAGTATCCAAATTGTAATTGTCTATCTTGGTATCTCTATTTTTATTGGCAGTATTAAGGAGAAAACATGATAGATATATTTAAAACATTAGAGGATGGATTCCAACAGATATCAGATTACAGAGAGGGCTGCTGGGTTGCATTAACAAATCCGTCAGCGACAGAGATATTAGAAATATCTGAGAGATACAATGTGGATATAGATGATTTAAGAGCCCCTTTGGATGAAGAGGAGCGACCAAGAATTGAAACAGAACCTGAATACACACTGGTTATTGTTGATATTCCAAGCCTAGAAGAACGTAATGAAAAGGATAGATATGTAACGATTCCTTTAGCTATTATTACTGTTGAACATGCAATAATTACAGTATGCTTGGAGGAAACTTCAGTATTAAAAGGTTTTATGGATGGAAGAGTAAGAGACTTTTTCACATATAAGAAGACGCGCTTTATTCTACAGATATTATATCGCA
>CAZAKD010000224.1:0-509 GCA_964485435.1 uncultured Lachnospiraceae bacterium | reverse complement strand
TGATCGTAAAAGTGAGGATATTGAAAAGAAACTTCATATTTCTACGAAGAATAGAGAACTAATTGAATTACTAGAGTTAGAGAAGAGTTTGGTATATTTCTCTACTTCATTAAGGGCGAATGAAGTAGTGCTTGAGAAGTTACTTAGAAATAAAAGTATTAAACAGTATCCAGAGGATACAGAATTACTTGAAGATGTTATTATTGAGAATAAACAGGCAATTGAGATGTCAAATATATACAGCGGCATTTTAACGAGCACAACAGAATCTTTTGCATCAATCATTTCTAATAATCTTAATATTGTAATGAAATTGCTTGCAACTATTACAATTGTACTATCAATACCTACTATGATATCAAGCTTCTTAGGAATGAATCTACAGGGGATTCCTGTGTATAATCATCCACACGGCTTTACAATCGTAACACTTGTATCTTTATTGATAACAGGGTTTGTAGCATTGATTTTAGCAATAGCAGTAGTTTTTACTGGATGTACAAACGATG
>CAZAKD010000223.1:0-3326 GCA_964485435.1 uncultured Lachnospiraceae bacterium | reverse complement strand
CTTGGATACTGCAAAGTTTTGGGTTTCTAGGCTAGAATGTTCTAATGAAGATAACAAATACCACATTAATAATGTAGTAGGGCCAGATGAATATAAAGAACATGCAGATGACAATGCATATACCAATTATATGGCCTACTGGAATATAAAAAAGGCAATGGAATATTATCAATTGCTAAAGTTAGAAAAACCAGATATATATGATCAGTTAAATGTAAAACTAGATCTAGAGAATACTTATAGAGTATGGAATGAAAGAGTAGACAAAATATATCTTCCAAAACCAAGAGAAACGGACCTGGTAATTCCACAGGATAAGCATTATTTAAGCTATAAGGAAATTGATCTTACAAAATATAAGAATCAGGAACAGGTTGGAAGTTTGTTCTTCGATTATAATCTAGATCAGGTAAATAAATTGCAAGTATCCAAACAAGCAGATATTATGGTATTGTTCTTTTTAATGGAAGATATATTTTCTCTAGATGTTAAAAAAGCAAATTGGAATTATTATGAACCAAGAACTTTGCATGATTCTTCACTATCCCTATCAACACATTGTATCTTAGCAAATGATATGGGAGATTATGATATGGCATATAATCTATTTAGGCGAGCAAGCTATATTGACCTTGGTCCAAATATGAAGACATCAGATGAAGGAATTCATGCGGCATCAATAGGAGGAATATGGCAGTCTACTATCTTTGGATTCGGCGGAGTTCGTATGTTAAATGGTAATCTCAGAATAGAACCCAATCTGCCTAAAGCTTGGTCTAAACTACAATTTAATATTATCTGGAAAGGACAGGTATTAAAGGTTAAAATTTTAAAGGATAGATTTACCATTGAAAATATAACAAAGAAAAAGGAAGTAATTGTTTGTCATAAGGGAAAAGGGTATAAGATAATTAATAAATTAGAAATAAAACTTTAAGTTGAAGGAAAAAGCTATTATACAGCTTAAGTTGTATAATAGCTTTTTATATTATAATATAAGAATATATAATATAATTATAAACAGTGGGAGGTAGACAATGAACAATAAAGAAACGTTTTATTATTTATCCGCAGATCAAACAACTAAGATACGAGGGATGCGCTGGATTCCTGATGATAACATTAAGGGAGTTCTTCAGATTGCCCATGGCATGTCAGAGTACATTGAACGCTATGGGGACTTTGCAATGTACCTAAGAGAAAGAGGAATCTTAGTAACAGCAAATGACCATCTAGGACATGGGGAATCGATTCTAAGTATAGATGATTTTGGTTACTTTGCAAAAAAAGATGGTAATGAAGCTGTGTTAAAGGATATGAATAAACTGACGCGACTGACTAAAGAATTATACCCAGATATTCCGTATTATATCTTAGGACATAGTATGGGTTCTTTTCTTACACGTCAGTACATATGCCAATATAATGATGAAGTAGATGGAGCAATTATTATGGGTACAGGAAGTAAACCTGAGATAGTATTAAAGTCAGGAATGTTTTTGGCTAAGGTGATATCTCTGTTTAAGGGATGGTATTATCGTAGTAGTTTATTAGATCGTATCTCTTTTAGTGGATATAATAGAAGATTTGAGCCAGTTAGAACTGCAAACGATTGGTTGACAAAAGACGAGAAGATTGTTGACTCTTATGTCTATGATGATAAAAGTGGCTTTGTATTTACTTTAAATGGATTTTATAATATGTTTTATAGTATCTCAGAAGCACAAAAAAAGAATAATCTTAAGAAAATGAATCAGGAACTTCCTGTTTATTTTGTAGCAGGAGCAGAGGATCCAGTTGGTGACTATGGAAAAGGGGTACTTCGAGCTATAAGAAAGTTCCAAGAAGTTGGGATGAAGTACGTAGAGTACAAGTTATATCCAGAAGATAGACATGAGATATTAAATGAATTGGATAGAGAGATAGTGTATGAAGACATATATAGTTGGTTAGATAAGAATTGTCGAAAAACATAATAAAAAGAAGGGAATTGAGCTGTAATTTAGTAAAAGTGCACAAAAATTAAGCGAAATATTTTGCGAAAAATTTCGAATAATTAACTTCTTAAAATTAAATATCTATGATAATATGAGAGATGAGAGTTCGTCTCTCATATTATTTTAGAAAAGGAGAAGTGTATATGTTGATGGGGAAACGAAATGCAAACAAGAAGGTTATAACATGGATTATATTATTTACACTTGTTATGAACTTAATGTCTCCAGGGATGCTTGTAACTACAGCAAGAGCAGAAGGGGTTACAGCAATAACTGATGCTGCATCTGGAGCTGCCATTGTCTTAGGAGATGTTGGAGGAGAGGTGCCTGGAAGTACTAGTTCTGACGCACAACCAGGCGGCAATAATGTATGGAGAGTGACTGGAAGTTTTGGTGATGTTGATAATTGGGATCCATCGAACCCTAATACAGTCATGTCACATCTTGTAGGAGAATATTATCAATATTCTATGGACCTACTTGCAGGCAATTATGAATTTAAATTTACAAAGAATAGTGGGTCTGAATGGATTGGAAACAAGAATGGTGATAACTTTAACTTTTCTTTGGCAGAGCCTACGAATGCAAAGTGGTATCTGGAGACTCCTGGAATGGGACAGATATAGGGGCACCAGATGGAAATCTAAAGGTTAATATTATAGATGCCACAGCTGATGTTACTTTTTCTATAGATACTTGGGCAGAAAAGAAAGTATTAACACATAACTATGTTCCAGTTGATTCTGAATATGATGGAATCATAGATAATAATAGTTTAACCTATGATAGCCAATCTTTACTATATAAGAAACCATTTGGAGCAATTAAGCAAGGTCAAGAAGACGTTAGATTTCGTTTTGGGACAAAAACAGGTGATGCTCAGATTGTAAGATTAGAGATCTTGGATAAGAATGGATACTCATCCTCTTATGACATGAGCATTATTACAGTATTAGATGGAACTGATTACTGGGAAGTAACTGTAGCAAAAGAAGACTTTGACGAGATAGGTATATGGGGTTATAAGTTCATCGTTATAGATGGCAATACAAAGGTGGAATATGGAGATGATGGAATTAGTGGAGGAACAGGTGCATCTTCTGATGAAGGTCAGACTCCTTATAATCTAACCGTATATGCAAGTGATTATGTAACACCAGACTGGATGAAAGATGCAGTTGTATATCAGATATTTCCTGATAGATTCTTTGATGGTGATTCTACGAACAATCAAGCCAAGACAGTAGATGGTTCTAGAGGAGAGCAAGTACAACTATTTGATGGTGAGAAATGGTCTACAATACCCGAGAACCCTAGACAATCTGAAGA
>CAZAKD010000222.1:2597-3341 GCA_964485435.1 uncultured Lachnospiraceae bacterium | reverse complement strand
AGGCAAGCTTGAGAAAAAGCTTGCAAAATGGTAGATTGTGGGGTTATTCCTCCACGTTTCTATAGCATCACCAAAGAATGGCTTGTGCAGAAATTTTGCTAAGCCTTTTTCTTTACCATTTGTAATGATTCTTGCAGACCTCTTAGGATTTTGGAAACTTAAAAGATAAAGTTAATTAATTAGATAATAAATAATTAGTATGTTAGAATGGCATTAAGATTATATGCAGATATTAAAATATAAAATACATCGGAGATACTTATGATTACTAGTTTAAAGAAACACGATTTAGTTATTACATTTAGAGAGTTAAAGGGCAATCCAAAGTGGTCCATTTGTACAGAACCACTTTGGTTTATCCCATTTACATTATTTCAACCTTTTCAAACATTGTTTATGTATAAAGTGGGTGTTACGGATCTTGAGATAGGATTTATATTATCAGTAGGATTTTTATTGCAGGTGGTTTTTTCATTAATTGGTGGTATTATTACAGATAAGTTAGGTAGAAGAAAAACTACGGTAATATTTGATACGATATCCTGGTCTGTTGCATGTCTGATATGGGCATTTTCTCAAAACTTTTGGTGGTTTCTAATAGCTTCAGTAGTGAATGCTACTTTTCAAATTACAAATACATCTTGGAATTGTTTATTTATAGAGGATTGCCCTAAAAAGCATGTTACAAATGCATTTACTTTAATACAGATATGTGGTATGTTGGTGGTATTTGCATCACCACTT
>CAZAKD010000222.1:0-2587 GCA_964485435.1 uncultured Lachnospiraceae bacterium | reverse complement strand
GATGGAAGAAACAAAAGATGTTTCCTTTTGGTCCATGTTTAAGGGTTATAAAGAAGTGATAATAACAATTATTAAATCAAGAAAAATGATGTTAGTAGTGTTTTTTCTTGCAATAAGCCAAATATCTCAGATTGCAACGAATAACTTTTTTTCTCTATATATCACAGAAGAGCTACAACTGCCAGATAATCTAGTAGCAGTATTTCCAATGGTTAGAACCATTATTATGTGGATGTTTATTATAGGATTGCAGAATAGCATTAATCGAATGAGTATGAAGAAATCAATTATATTAGGTTTTGGAATATACATAATCAGTCATATATTTCTTGTGTTTTCACCTGAAAAGAGTATTCTATTTGTTGCTATTTATACAATGCTTGAAGCATCAGCATTTGCGATTATAGTACCAAGGAGAGATTCTCTTATGGCACAATTTGTGGAAGAGCGGGAACGATCTAGAATATATGGGTTATATAATGCGTTCATGATTGCAATAGCTATGCCATTTGGTAGTATTGTAGGCCTTTTATCTTCTATTAATGGGGTTTTACCGTTTGTGTTTAATATAGGATTATTTATATTGGCAGTTGCTGTGTTTGGAAATAAAAGAACAATAGGTTTGTTAAAAAGGACATGATGCCGTTCATTATGCAAAGAATGAGATTGAAAAAACAATCTTATGTTATCTATAAATTAGATTAGAAAGTAGGAGAGAGACGAATGTTTTTAATAGGAGAAACAACAGGTAGAGTAGTAAATGGAAAATTAGAATTGCCCAAAGAATATCATTTGAAAAAATACGATATTCTGGGAAAATGGAAGGGTAAAGATAGGTTATATTTATCTGATTCTGAAAAGTCTTTAAACTTTATTGCAGGTAGGGAGTCGTTGAGTTTTCAAGTAAAAATTGACGCGGAAAATAGAATTGACCTTCCTAGAGAATATGAAGATGTGCATGTAGAGATTAAGGGACGTATTTCAACGGTGGAAATAATATTTCAAATGAGATAACATAGTATATTAACCTTAAGGCACATAAAATGTGCCTTTTTCCAATTCATGCACATTTTTTATTTTCAGCATAAAATATTGTATAACTGTATATTAAGGAGCTACAATATTGGAAAGTAAAAAGTATTTTAACGAAGATTTTGTAAATCCTGATTATATATTTGAAGATCAGGAGTTCGAAGAAGAATATTCACTAAAGTCAGAACAATTTGGTCCATTTCCAGGTGGGCCTGGAAGGAATGTGCAACCACCTAGTGAAGGTCCCGGCAGAAATGTGCAACCACCTAGAAGTGGACCTCCAAGATTTATGCCAACCATGCCTGATGGAGCAAATGAAGAACCATTTTCACAAACTCCATTTGGTTCTGATCAATTTGACAGGGGCAGAGGTGGGCGACCAGGCCAGTCAGGCCGACCTGGTAATACAAATATTCGGCGATGTCTAAATAATTTCACCTTTATATGGCTAGTGAACGGTAATAGTTTTTGGTTCTATCCTGTTTTTGTGGGAAGACAACAAGTTGAGGGATTTAGATGGAGACAAGGAAGATGGGAATATGATCGAATTAACTTAAGAAGAATACTCTTTTTCCGTTGCTTTTAGTGATTGGGGACGGGGCTTTTTGCAAAAAGCCCCGTCCCCAAATTCATTTCCAATTAGAACTGTAATACTTATTACGATATTGCTTTGGAGTCATGCCTGTGTGTTTTTTAAAGGCAGCAATGAAGTGACTGTGAGAGCTATAACTAAAATAATTACTGATATCAGTATAAGAATAATCAGAATATTTAAGCATATTCATTGTAGCTTCTATTTTTTTTATTTGAATATATTGACCTAATGTCATGTTCATTTCTCTTTTAAATAATGAGGATAAATAGGTTGGATTCAGATTAACATAGGAAGCTAACTCTTTTAAAGTAATGGTATTATGATAATTTTTATGAACATAATCAAGGCACATAACAACTTGCTTTGATATTATCTTATTTCTAACAAGTTCCCCCATTCTTTTTGTATATTCAAAGATCATATTACGGTGTAGGATTGTAATTTCCTTTATGCTCGTACATGTATCTGTTCTTTGAATAAATAAATCACTTAAGCTATAAGCTATTTCTTGACTAAGACCACCTTCCATGCAAAACCTAGTAAGAAGTGCTATGGTAACAACTAAATGATATTGAAGGTTACGAATAGGGTGATTGGATAGATGACCTAACCCTTCACTGGTTAAGGGAGTCATGTATTGGGATACTGTTGCAAGATCGCCTGCTTGTACCGCAGCGTAGAAATTCAATTCTTTTTCATAGGGAGAATGAAGGATGTCATTTTCCCTTTGGTTAAATAAAGTTCTTGTTAAGTCATTATTTATATTCATAATAGTTTCTCCAATATGGCATATCATTTTTAAATCTGATACGTATATAATACTTTCTTGGTCTATATCATATCACACTTTTAATTATTAGAGAAGAATAATTTGATAAAAATCAAAAAAATATGATATAGATATAATGTTTTTAATGTTATTTTTAGTACTAGATACATAACGAACATTATATTTTAAGG
>CAZAKD010000221.1:0-3356 GCA_964485435.1 uncultured Lachnospiraceae bacterium | reverse complement strand
GCAAGTGATTATTTTGTAAACATGATTGAAGATGCTGGATTAATAAGTCCATTTACAAAAGGATGCATTCAAAATCTAGTAAAACAGATAGAAGAAAAGATAAACTAAAAAGATATGGGGGAATGAAAGTGAGTTATGCAGATCAGTTATTTATTAATATGTGTAAAGATATTTTAGAGAATGGATATAGTACAGAAGGTGAGAAGGTTAGGCCTAAATGGGAGGATGGATCCTATGCTTATACAATGAAACAATTTGGAGTAGTAAATCGTTATGATTTATCTAAAGAATTCCCTGCTCTTACCCTTCGAAGAACAGGAATAAAAAGTTGTATTGATGAAATGTTGTGGATATGGCAAAAGAAATCTAACAATATAAATGATCTAAATAGTCATATATGGGATAGTTGGGCCGATAAGGATGGTTCTATTGGAAAGGCCTATGGATATCAGATGAGTGTAAAACATCACTATAGGGAAGGGGATATGGATCAAGTAGATCGAGTGATATATGATTTAAAGAATAATCCTTATAGTAGGAGAATTATGACCAATATCTACGTACATTCAGATCTTCACGAGATGAATCTATATCCTTGTGCCTATAGTATGACTTTCAATGTAACTGCAAATAAAGAAACAGGAAAATTAAAACTAAATGGTATTTTAAATCAACGTTCTCAAGATATATTAGCGGCTAATAATTGGAATGTATGTCAATATGCGGTACTTTTGCATATGCTTGCTCAAGTATGTGAATATGAAGTAGGAGAATTGGTCCATGTTATTGCAGATGCTCATATATATGATAGACATATTCCGATTATTAAAGAGCTTATTACACGAACAACATATAATGCTCCAGATTTTTATATGAATCCAGATATACTGGATTTTTACGAATTCAAAGTTGAGGATTTTCGATTAGATAATTATGTAACTGGCCCTAAGGTAGAAAAAATACCAGTAGCAGTGTAAGAAGAAAGAGGTATTGTATGAAATTAATTGTAGCAGTAGATAGTAATTGGGCAATTGGGTATAAGAATCAGTTATTGGTTCAAATTCCAGCAGATCAAAGATATTTTCGAACTCAGACATTAGGAAAAGTAGTCGTTATGGGAAGAAGTACCCTGGAGAGTTTTCCTGGGGGAATACCTTTAAAGGACAGAACTAATATAGTTATTACTAGACAACAGGACTATCAAGTTAAGAATGCAATTGTTGTGAATAGTATAGAAGAAGCACTAGAGCTATTAAAAGAATACGATACGAAAGATACATACGTTATTGGTGGTGAAAGCATATATAGGCAAATGCTTGATATATGTGATGAAGCATATGTGACAAGGATTAACCACATATATAATGCTGACACATATTTCCCAAATCTAGATGAATTATCTAATTGGAAACTTGTTAAGGAGTCAGAAGAACAGACATATTATGACTTAGAATACACTTTTTGTACTTATAAAAGAGAGTAGTATTCCTCTAAGGAATAGCGGAAATGAATTATGCGTATAGTTACTTTTGGAAAAAACGAAATTTATTATTGAATAATTACTTGAAGAGGCTTATTATAATAGTTAAGAGTATTGACAAAGTATAGGGAAGGATGATGACGAGTGCTTGACATCAGATTTGAAAAAACAACAGCTCCCAAGGAGATACCGGGAGAGGATAATCCATTAAAGTTTGGGACTATATTTACAGATCATATGTTTCTTATGAATTATGAAACAGGAAAAGGATGGCACGATGCTAGAGTTGTACCATATGCTCCTTTGAATCTGGATCCTTCAGCCATGGTGTTCCATTATGGCCAGGAGATGTTTGAAGGGTTAAAGGCCTATAAAACTAAAGATAACAGAACCTTATTGTTTAGACCGAACAAGAATATTGAAAGAGCAAACCGAAGCAATGACAGATTGTGTATTCCACAGATTCCAGAAGAAGATTTTCTAGCAGCAATTAAAGCAGTAGTAAAGGCAGACGATGCTTGGATTCCTAAAAAAGCAGGAACTTCACTATATGTAAGACCTTTTGTTATTGCTACTGATCCCTACCTTGGTGTACGTCCATCTGATACATATTTATTCATTATTATCTTATCTCCTGTTGGAGCCTATTATCCAGAGGGGCTTGATCCAGTTAAAATATGGATAGAAGAAGAGTATGTAAGGGCAGTGAATGGAGGTATCGGAGAAGCTAAGACGGGTGGTAATTATGTTGCATCTATGAAATCACAAGTGAAAGCTCATGAAGCAGGATATTCTCAGGTATTATGGTTAGATGGAGTAGAACGTAAGTATATAGAAGAAGTTGGAGCCATGAATATCTTCTTTAAGATAGATGGCAAAATCATTACTCCCCAATTAAATGGAAGTATATTAGAAGGTGTAACGAGAGATTCAGTTCTTCAATTATGCAAACATTGGGGAATACCTTGTGAAGAAAGAAAAATATCTATTGATGAAATCTATGAAGCTCATAAAGAAGGTATATTAGAAGAAGTGTTTGGAACAGGTACCGCAGCAGTAATATCTCCTGTAGGCATATTGAGATGGGAAGATCATATTATGACTATTCAAGATGGTGGAATTGGAACTCTTAGTCAAAAAATCTATGATACTATTACTGGAATACAATTAGGTGATATTGAAGACATCTATCATTGGACAATTGAAGTGAAATAATAAGGAGAATACCATATGGAGCAGTTTATAGAAGAAAAGAATCGAATTTATCTTAATAATGAAACAGGAGATATGGTGGCTGAGATTACATTCCCTAGTATCGATGATAATACTGTGGATATAAATCATACTTTTGTAGATGAATCATTGAGAGGTCAAGGAATTGCTGGTAAGCTTGTATTAGCAGCAGTAGATAAACTAAGAAATGAAAAGAAGAAAATTGTTGCAACTTGTCCATACGTAGTGACCTGGTTTCAACGAAATGAAGAATATAAAGATCTATTGAAGTAAAATATATTAATTATAAATATAACAAAGGCTTGCAGTTGTTTAAAAAAACTGCAAGCCTTTTGAGTGGGTTATACCAATTCTGCAATTCGACTGGTTGCTACATAGATTTCAGAGATTCTATACCAGGTAGGAAAATCAACAATTCCATTAGGAGGCAAGTTAAACACCTCTTGAAAAATTTTAACAGAATCAGCTGTTTGTTGACCGAACACACCGTCTGCAACAACTTTAGGTATAGCAGGAAAAGAATTAGCAATTACATTAAGTTGGTTCTGTATGGTTCTTACAGCTTCGCCAGTTGAACCGACAGTAAGGTACAAAGGATTCAGCAGTTTCCGGATCTACCGTTTTTATCAGACTAGCATTTTGT
>CAZAKD010000220.1:0-3398 GCA_964485435.1 uncultured Lachnospiraceae bacterium | reverse complement strand
ACTCCAAAACCACAAGCAAGAATCGTAACAGTACGCCGTACTAGTTATAACACAGTCGCTGTTCAATACAGTAGAGCAATAAGAACACCTGGAATGGCTATGCTTGGAGGCAATTCTCTATATGGACAAGTAGATATAAATGACAGAAAGACAGTAAACTATACATTGAATTCTCAACAAAGTGCATTAAGAGGAAGCCAGACAATGTCCATTGGATACTGGGATGCATACAATGTAATCACTACAGACTATTCAGCCAATGCATATGTAAATGTTCCTGTAAACTTTGATGTTGACACGGTGGCTCCATATATTACAGAATACAGCTTAGATTCAGTAACAACCAACGGAGTAACATACTTTAATCTAAACTTAGTATTTAGTGAAGATATTATCCTTAACTCAGCTTCAGGAATATTATCTACTATAGTAAATGCAACGAACGGCAATATTCTACCAAATACAAACCTAAGCTATACAGCAACTGCAAAAGACAACGTAGCAACACTAACATTTTTAGCATCACAGATGTCAACTGTAGGCAGCTACACAGCGATTATCCCAAGCGGACTGGTTAAAGACGTTTACTTTAATGCAAGTGTAAGTAGAGAAGTAACATTTAATCAGAATGGTGCAGCTGGAACTGAATTACCAGCACCAACTTCTATAAAACAAAAGGTAGATAACCCAAGCGAAATAGAGATTACATTTGCTAATAAACTAGATAGAACTAGTGCAGAATCTGTAGCAAACTACTCACTTCCTGGAATAACAATTACTCAGGCAAGATTAGTAGAACAGACGGATTCCAAAGCAGTTGTAGTGCTTTCAATATTACCAGGTGCCATAGCCTACAACACAAGTTATCCACTAACAATATCAGGTGTAAAAGATTATAATAATACTTTCCGCCCGATATCAGCATACCAAGAATACATCACTTTAAAAGAAAACAAAGCGCCATATGCTCAAAGGGCAGTATTAACATCAGGTTGGAATTCCATAGAGATTACATTTAGTGAAGCGGTAACAGGAACTCCAAAATTCTTTGTATATCAAAGTGGTACTTTACTAAATAGTGAAACTTCAGCAATTACAATTAGTAATAACAAAGTATATGTATCATTGACTAGAACGCCAAACGGAACAGGTGGAATCACAGTAGTTCCAGCTAGTGGATCAGGGTTAACTGACTTAAATGGAAATGCAGCAACAATGAATACACTTGGAGTGTATTAGATAGAATAAGAATAACTTAGAACGACTATATAAGATTAAAACAAAACAGGCAGAAGTACTTCTGCCTGTTTTGTGTATTGGGGACGTTACTTGAAGGGTTGGGGACGGTACCTAACGCGTTAGGTACCGTCCCCAACCCTTCAAGTAACGTCCCCAATACGCAATTGACTAAATTCCTTCAATTGTATATAATTGATAAAGCAATTATATACTTAATATTATATCAAAGAGGTGAAATCCATTGAATAAATCCCGCAAGATAGCCGATCGTTTAGCATGGGTGTTATTTATCATATATATCTTGTTACTTTCATATTTTCTGTTCTTTAGCGAAGGCTTCGGGAGAGTGGGAGGTAATTCGGAATACAAAAGCAATCTACAATTATTTAAAGAGATTAAACGATTTATCACATATAGAGAAACAATAGGCTTTAAAGGATTTTTCATAAATGTAATTGGAAATGTATTGGCCTTTATACCATTTGGGTTAGTGCTTCCTTTTATCAGCCCTGCCAATCGGAAATTAATTAATATATCATTATTGAGCTTTGAACTAACACTTTGTGTAGAAATTGTTCAATATCTATTAAAGGTAGGCATCTTTGACGTGGATGATATATTATTAAACACAATTGGAGGGATCCTAGGATATCTGATTTTTCTTATCTGTCGATGGACCTACTATAAATTGTGTGCAAGGAGAAAACCATGAAGAAGATAAGTTTTAAAAAAGTAAATAAAACAAAAAACTATATGTTTACCAATAGGCACCATTCAAGAAGAGGGATCATATCAACAATTTTAGCAGGGATAGCTATCATTGCTCTTATTGCTCTAGCAATCTTCTCAAGTAAAGTAAGTGGAAATGGTGGAATTCTATATGGTGGTATTGGATTATGCGCATACATAATATCCATTACAGGACTAATCTTAGGGATTCAGAGTCTAAAAGAAGAAGAGATATACTATACAATCCCCCGAATTGGAGCTATATTAAATACCATAACGGTAGTTGTATACGGAATTATATATATTATGGGAGTTATACTATAAAAATCAGATTAAAAAGAGGAGAGGCCAAGTAGACTGTCTACTTGGCCATGTTAATGAAAAAAATTATTTATAAAAAAAAGGGGGGAATAGGTTTTTATTAAGATGTGTTCTTAATAATTACTATGTGTTTATTATACCTATAAAATATGAAGATACTTTGTAAAAAGATTGAACATTTTGTGAACATTTCATATAATTATGAACAAAGAGAAAACATAAACATAATCCAAGGCAAAATATGAAAGTCAAGGATATCTTAAGATATTTGTAAGGATTTATCAACAATCCTATGTTAAGATTAATTCACTCATAGAAGGGAGAATATAATGGAAGAGATTAGTATACTAGTAGTGGATGACGACATAGACATAGCGGACTTAGTAGAGATTCACCTAGCAAGCAATGGGTATCAAGTATTCAAAGCAAATAATGCAAGAGACGGTCTTGCAGTTCTAGAGAAGGAAGATATTAAATTAATTATATTAGATATTATGATGCCGGGAATGGATGGAATCACATTCTGTAAGACCATTCGTGAAACCAGTACAGTTCCAATTATTATGCTAAGTGCCAAATCAAAAGATCTAGATAAAATCATTGGCTTAAGCACGGGTGCAGATGATTATGTTATAAAACCATTTAATCCGTTGGAGCTTACAGCAAGAGTGAAATCTCAACTCAGAAGATATACTCAATTCAACCCAAACTCCCATGAAGACCGATATGATAAAGAGATTCAGATAAAGCATCTAACCATTAACAAAGAAAGCCACAGAGTGTTATCAGGTGATAAAGAGGTAAAACTAACACCTATAGAATTTGATATATTATATTTGCTAGCAACCAACCAAGGCAGGGTATTTAGTACAGATGAGATATTTGAACGAGTATGGAATGAGAAAATGTATGAAGCTAATAACACCGTAATGGTTCACATACGTCGACTACGAGAGAAGATAGAACTAGACTCAAGGAATGCACAGGTGATTAAAACTGTATGGGGAGTTGGATATAAAATTGAAAAATAAACTAATACATAGTTTCCGTTTTGAACTTATTAAGTATAGTCTCTTAAGCTTAATCTACTCTATAGGTACAGTTGCAGG
>CAZAKD010000219.1:0-3409 GCA_964485435.1 uncultured Lachnospiraceae bacterium | reverse complement strand
TGGCAGATAGGTCAACGCATACAAGAAAAGCGAATAGAAAAAGAATTAGCAGGAGCAGATGTAGCAGAGTATATGAATATTCGAGCAAATCAACTTTCAAGAATAGAAAATGGCAGAGCAAATTGTACTATGCCACAGATGTTCATTTTGGCACAGCTGTTGGATTGTTCTGTGGATTACCTCATGTTTGGAAAAAAGCCAGAATCACCATACACAGGTGAACAACAAGATGCTATAAAAAATATGTTAGCAGCATTTAGAAAGGTTTAGTCTTTAAAAGACTAATCTAATAAAATTATAGTCCTTAGAGGTGGAACGTGAAAAGTGGGATTAAGGTATTATAATACTGTGCTTAAGAAAAGTACACCACTTGAGAGAGTGACGGGCCCGAACTCTCCTTGAATATTTTTTATAAGGAGAAGTTTAACATGATTAAAATTGCAAAACAGAAAAAAGAGGTAGAAGTAAAGGCTGTTGGATTTATTAAAGCCAGCAAATCTGATGCCAAGATTATGAATTGGAGGAATCAAGATGGAGTATAACGGATACAATGTTGGACCTGTTCTTCGTGAACTTCGAAAGGCTAAGTCTTTAACAATAGACAAGGTTTGCGAAATTACAGGAATCAGTACATCGACGCTTAGTCAATTGGAGCAAGGTGGAAGAAACCTGAGTATGAGAAATCTCTATGTTTTGATGGATGTTTATGAAGTGGATGCTAACACGATTTTAGCTATAACACCATCGAAGAATAAGGACTCCATTGATGAAAGATTAAGTAGATTACCACAGAAACAAAGAGATTATTTTGCTAGTTCCTTCATATTTATGTTGGAACGAGTGGTGCAATATGCATAGGAGGTAGCAATTTGGTTAGAAAAATTAAAAAAACAGTTGATTGCATAGAGTACCTTTCTGTGGATGCATCGCTAGATAAGGTAAATATGCTGGAAGACAAGCAAAGTAAATATATTCGTGAGTTTGTGGCAAACAAAGAATATAGAATTGTTGGCACAATGAGAAGAAATGGATTCTCACAGCGTGATGTGAATAGACAATGGGCAGATATTGTTTCTAAGATTCGTAAAAAGCAAATCCGTGGTGTAGTAGTTGCAAATATGGCAGCAGTCACTGAAGATCTAAAAGATGCTTATAAAAAAGTAGGTGAGATTGTCGCAGCTGGTGGAATTATTGTAACAGTTGATGAAGGTAAACTTAGTATGAATATTAAGGGGGCAGTATAATGAAGGATAAAAGAAAGTACGGAAAATATAATAAGTTTGATGTAGTATATGCTGACTTTGGAAAAAACCCACATGGAGTAGAAGGGGGAATACGTCCAGGAGTAATCATTTCATGTGATGCAAGTAATCACAATGGTGCGCCACAAGTTTCTATTGTTCCACTTAGTAGTAAGCTGAAGGATATTCCTGTTCATGTTATCATTAAGCCGGAAGATGTGAGAGGATATGGACTTAGAAAAGATTCTGATTTCATGCCAGAGGATACTCAGACAGTTTCTAAAGGTAGTATCAGAAGTAAGAGTGGGTATATTCCAAAAAGCTCAGGGGCAAGGGAAGAAATTGATAGAGCTTTGATCATGCAGTTTGATCTATTGCCAGTAGCTAAAAAAATGGTAATGGAGGAACTTGAAAATGGACAACAGAAGCAAGAAAATTAATAGCAAAAGATTTGTCAGATATTCAGAAGGAGCAGAAATGTATTCTATGAGTGTATCTAAATTCATGCAGATAGCTAAGGATGCAAAAGCTTGTTACAAAGTGAACCAATTGGTACTGGTTAATCTGGATATTATTGATGAATATCTTGAAACATTTCATATTGTTGATGAAGAATTCTATAAATAGAAAACTTCAATATAGAAGTAAACATTTATATATAGAAGATAAAGACTAACTTTTATCATAGGTAGATAAATCAAAATGGAGAAATATGAGCCGAATTGCAGAAAAAGGTATTGACTTTTGGTAATACCAAAAGTATAATATGACTAAGATATGAAGGAGGCAGAGATATGGCGCGAACTGGAAGACCTAGAGTAGAAAAACCTATCAATCATGTGGTTACTGTTAAATTTAGAGAAGAGGAATACCAGCTCATGCTAGAATATGCTGAAAATCATAATCTATCCATATCGCAAATGATACGACTGGGGATTGAAATTCAAATGAAGAACCAATCAGACCAGAAGTAGAGCGGGCTCTTTTCTCCAGAAAGGAGTAAAGATGGCTTGTAGAAAAGATGGAAAAGGAAGAGTTTTAAGAAAGGGTGAGCATTACCGAAAGGCAGACGGTAGATATTCATACATTTATACAGACCCACTAGGTAAGAAAAGAACCATATATGCAAATTCGTTAGTGATATTGCGACAGAAGGAAGAATCTTTAATCCGTGATCAGATGGATGGCTTGAATGTATATGTAGCAGGAAATGCAGATGTGAACTTTCTATTTGATAGATATATATCTACGAAATCAGAATTAAGGAGCACAACTTACAGCAATTACATGTACACTTGGAATCATTTCATTCGTGATACTTTTGGGAAGAAGAAAATCAAGGATGTGAAGTATTCAGATGTGTTGTTTTTCTATAATGACTTGATTGCGAATCAGCATTTACAGATTAATACATTGGAAAGTATCAACACAGTTCTTAGACCATCCTTTCAGTTAGCAGTGAGGGACGATATAATAAGAAACAATCCTGTGGATGGAGCATATTGTGAGATAAAGAAACGTAATGGTGGTTCAAGAAAAACTCGTAGAGCGTTAACTGTTGAACAACAGAGAGCTTTTATGGGGTATGTATCAAAGAATCCATTCTTCTATCATTGGTATCCACTCTTTATGTTTTTATTAGGAACTGGATGTCGTATTGGAGAAGCAATTGGTATTCGCTGGGAGGATGTAGACCTTGAGAAACGAATCATAAATATCAATCATAGCTTAACTTATTATCAACGAGCAGATGATTCATATAAATGTGAGTTTCGAGTGTCAGAACCTAAGACAGATGCAGGTGTAAGATTAATCCCGATGATGCAGTCAGTGTATGAAGTATTGAAGGATGAGTATGAGAGACAGACAGAAGAAGGATTTTGTGTTGAGAATGTAGATGGGATGACAAACTTCATTTTCACAAATCGCTTTGGAAGGCCTCATAATCCGGCAGCAGTCAATCGAGCAATTAAGAGAATTGTAGATGCTCACAATGCAGAGGAAGAAGTGGTGGCTAAGAAACAGAAGCGAGAACCAGTTATTATACCTAAGTTCTCCTGCCATATATTCCGCCATACCTTCGCCTCAAGATTTTGTGAATACGAAACTAATGTTAAAGTTATACAAGAAGTAATGGGACACGCTGATGTATCAACTACTATGAACAT
>CAZAKD010000218.1:1087-3416 GCA_964485435.1 uncultured Lachnospiraceae bacterium | reverse complement strand
TGTGCCCGGGGCACCTGCATATTCAAGTCCCATCTCTTCAAAGATTTCAGCTATACTATCACCTACAGCTGGAGTAGGTGCTAAAGATAAGTCAATAATACCAAAAGGTATATTAAGTCTTCTAGAAGCTTCCGTTGCAACTAATTGGCCTACTCTTGTAATTTTAAATGCTGTCTTTTTAATTGTTTCACAAAGGGTACCAAAGTCAGCTCCTCTAACTGTTTCAAGTGCCTTTTTTACAACACCTGGTCCACTTACACCTACATTAATGATTGCATCTGCTTCAGTAACACCGTGAAATGCTCCAGCCATAAATGGATTATCATCAGGTGCGTTACAAAAAATAACAAGTTTAGCACAACCTATAGAATCAACTTCTTTCGTTAGTTCTGCCGCTTCAAGAATAATCTCTCCCATTAACTTAACTGCATCCATGTTAATTCCACATTTTGTAGAACCAACGTTAACAGAGCTACATACTCTTTCCGTCTGAGCCAATGCTTGGGGTATGGAAAGAATTAAGTTTTTCTCGCTTTCAGTCATTGCTTTTGATACAAGAGCAGAATAGCCACCAATAAAGTTAACACCTGTTGTTTTCGCTGCTCGATCCAATGTCTTAGCTATTGTGACATAGTCTTCTGGACTTTTACAAGCTGCTGCACCTACAAGTGAAATTGGTGTAATTGAGATTCTCTTATTAACAATTGGAATTCCATATTCTTTTTCAATCTCTTCTCCAGTGGATACAAGATCTTTTGCAATTGTGGTAATCTTATCATATATCTTTTGATTCAATACTTCTAGATTAGCATCTACACAATCTAATAAACTTATTCCTAATGTAATGGTTCTTACATCCAGGTTTTCTTGCTCTATCATTTTATTGGTTTCAATTACTTCATGTATATTTATCATTGTGAATTCCTTTCCTAGATACGATGCATTTTATCAAAGATGTCTTCATGTTGACATTTAATATCAACACCTATTTCTTTTCCTAACTCTTCTAATTCATGTGCGAGAGTTAAAAACTCTTTACTCGTATGATTTGCATCTACAATCATCATCATGTTAAAGAAACCTTGAATAATAGTTTGAGAAATATCTAATATATTGATTTTATTTTCTGCTAAATAAGTACAAACCTTTGCAATGATTCCCACGCTATCTTTCCCTACTACTGTAATTACTGTTTTTTTCATTCTTATCCTCCCATTATATTACATCATGATTATACGACTACATAATCAGATGGTTTATCTCTATTTGCAACACTTAATTGTAAGTGTTTTAAAATATTCATATGATAATTTTCTAATTCTACCTTTACTGTTTCATAAGCTAATTCAGGATAGTTGTTCTCTTTACTAAGATGCCCTAGAAAAACGCCCTGTAACTTATCATTTAATAGTTCACATATTAGTTTCGCTGAATTAGCATTGGATAAATGTCCTCTATCACCTAGTATTCTACGTTTTAGATGATATGGATAAGCTCCTACTTCTAACATGTTAATATCATGATTAGCCTCTAGCAAAAGAGCTTCACATCCCTTTAAGCTAGACACAATGTAATCATCATATTTTCCAAGGTCTGTTGCGATACCCATCTTATGTCCATTAAACTCAAAAGTGTAACATACCGGATTAGCAGCATCATGAGATATGGAGAACGGATTCACTAACATATCATTAATCTCAAATGATACATCGGGCTCTATATATCGAAATAGAGAATCTGATATCTTCCCTATATTCTTTGATTTTAATATGGCATATATTGTCTCTGTTGTTGCATATATAGGCACATTATATCTTCTTGCCATAACACCTAGACCACTGATATGATCTGAGTGCTCGTGAGTAACAAGAATACCATCAATTGAATGAGGGTCAACGTCTATACTAGATAGACCATTTTCTATTCTTTTTCCACTAATACCTGCATCTACTAATAGTTTTGTATTCTGATTACCTATATAGATACAATTACCACTACTTCCACTTGCAATACTACATAATTTCATTTTGTCATCCTTCCCAGAACATTAATATCTCGTCTTTATCTTGAATACTTGAAGTGAATTCAGCAGCTTCTCCATTTATCTTCAATACAAGATTCGCACCTTTGGCAACTGATGTGTCAAAATAGTAAAAATCTAGTATATCAACTAATATATAATGAGTCTTTCCTGTAAGTTCTATGTTTTCTCCATTAATTACAACTTGAATCTTTGGGCCCGTATTTTCTACTTCTGCGGGACTATTATCTATATCTTCTACGATTCTTTCTTCTTCAGCTATATTAGATGTGATCGTAAAATTTTCAT
>CAZAKD010000218.1:0-1077 GCA_964485435.1 uncultured Lachnospiraceae bacterium | reverse complement strand
CTGCAACGATATTATTAACCTCAAGTGGTCAGATTGAGGTTAATAATATCGTTGCAGGGTTAGATGTGATCGTAAAATTTTCATATATTTTCTCATCTAACCCTGCAACGATATTATTAACCTCAATCTGACCACTTGTTGTAATATCCATAAAATCCAGAACTTGATCAAGGGTATAATAATTTAGTATCTTAATCTTGTCTCCATCACAGACATTATAAAATTCAGATACAAGTTGTCCATTTACTTCCACATATTTAGGGCAGACTATCTTTTTTCCATTAAAATAGAACGATATCGTTCCATTGTATTCAGGTAGTTGTCTAATCTCATATGTAGCATCAGGTCCAATGGTAGATGGGATAATCTCTATTTTGTCATTTTGACTAATCAGTGAATTCATACCTACAACTTCACCGTTTAAAGTAATTACAGCTGCTTCTCCTAATTCTCCTCTTACCATCCTACTTATACCATCTAAAGTGAAGTTAATCGTCTTACCTCTCCTAGGAAAAAGTTTTTCGTTAGGAAAACCAACTTGAATAGCAGCATCTACAATTGTAAGTTTACTATTATCATATAATTTAACTCTTTCTTCACATACGGTTACTGTAATAAAATTATTCTTTTGTAGATAAAAATTCAAACAGATTCCGATTGGTGTTACCATAAGAGAGTCTTTTTTTACTTTTGGCTGTAGGAACTCAATATCATTCAGAACTTCCGCTCCCCTAAGTGCTACACGTTCTTCTTGTATACCTATATGTTTTGCTAAAGAAGATACAAAGGTAGGTATCTTCCCACCACCTCCTACAACAAACACAGCACTGACTGGTTTGTTACCGTTTAATTCAATAATCTTTTCTCCAATTCCTTTGGCTATGTTATCTACAGTAGCTTCAATTTCGTCCATCACTTCTGCTGGAGATATCTTATGGGAAATGCCTAGTATATCTTTATATGTAATCACCCTTTTCTTAAGGCAACCTAGTTTTATCTTCTCTGCTACATTAAACTCAACCAGATATTTTCTAGCAATATTCTCCTGAACCATCATTATTTTTTTGAAAAAGTATA
>CAZAKD010000217.1:283-3455 GCA_964485435.1 uncultured Lachnospiraceae bacterium | reverse complement strand
TTTACTTTTAATGCTTGATATGCTTGAATTGCAATAGGTGCTAGACCTAAGCCAGAAGCGATTACCAACAACCACATGAATAAATCTGAATAATTAAAGATTAATTTACTTGCAAATGCAACTAGAATTAATATTCCACTAACTACTGTTATGTGATTTTTCCTACCTAATATAAATCTCTGCATATTTTTACCTTCTTTCTGTGCGATTATAGTTTCTATGATTGTATTGTATCAAGAGTTTTGAGTAAAAGCAGTGATTTGAGTCAAATAATTCATATTATTTTCCATATACATAAGGAGAGAAAGGATAGACCATATATCTTCCTAGCTACTTAAAAAGCATCTTGCTTGTGCCAAGATGCTTTTTAAGAGTAACTAGATTATTTACTTAAATATTTGAAGCGAAGTTCTGCTTCGAGAAATCGTTTGATTTCACGGCGTCTACTGAATGGTTCAATGATATCAATAAACAGTATGTGTACAGCCTCCCAAGTAAAGACCCATCCACCGATCAATAAGCTTTCAAGTAATACTCGTGAAAGAATAGTGTCATTCTCTTTGTTGATTAATAATCCATATGTGAACAATAGTATGAGAGATATCAAAAGTAAGATCGTAGAAGATTTTACGAATCTTTTTGTTTTCCGATCCTCTAATCGTTTTAAAGAATTATAGTAGTTTTTATAACTAATATGGATGAACTCTTCTTTTTCTTTACTAACATCCACAGTATTTAAAGAAAATTCAATCTCTAACTTTTTTCGTAAAGGGATATCTTCTGAGCAAAGGTCAAGAAATTGTGCCAGCTCCGAATGAATATCACGCTTCTTAAAAGTAGAATTATCCCATTCGTGAAAAAACTCAAGATAATCATCAAGAGCAATATCTATAATGATACGGCCTGTATCATTGTTTTTTCTGTATAGCATTTCATAATTATTGGTTTTTTTCATCAGATCACCTTCAGATAGAATTATGACTAGGTTATCATAAATATTGCCTTAAACATATTATATCATGCATGAATTAAGTTAGCTATTTAATCTTATTCTAAAGTGTAATTTATCAATTTCACTCTTTTTCTTGTTTAGTTCTATAAGAATATAATAAAATCTGTTATAATAGAGCTACAAAGGAGGAATGCAAAATGTCAATGAAAGATATGGAAAGAATGAAAAAGCTTTTAGAAGAAAAGAAAGCTAAAGATGGTTTCTTACAACTTGAAAAAAAGATTGGATCTGGTAAAGTTGAAAAGATGAATAAGAATGTAGGAATGGGATATACAAGAACTAAAAAAATATCACAATAGATAGGTGAGGTAAGTATGAAGATAGAACATGTAGCTATGTATGTGAATGATTTAGAAAAAGCAAGAAAGTTTTTTACTAATTATTTTGGAGCAAAATCAAATGAGATATACCATAATAAAACAACAGATTTCAAATCATATTTTTTATCATTTGATGATGGTGCCCGTTTAGAGATTATGAATAGACCTAATATGGTAGACGATAAGAAAGATATTGCACGAACAGGTTACGTGCATATTGCATTAAGCGTGGGAAGTAAAGAAGATGTTGATATAATTACTAAAAGGTTGAAATCTGATGGTTATGAAGTAGTTAGTGGCCCTAGAATTACAGGTGATGGATATTATGAAAGCTGTATCATCGATATAGAGGGGAATCAGATCGAACTAATTGGAGAATAACATGATGAAATTACTAAAGCAAATAGAAAGCTATAAGCCATGGAACGAACAAGAAGCAATAGATAAAGTGGAGTTTCTTCGAAGGCTGAGAAGTGGGGAAGAATTATTTAACAGAGCTAATAATTCTGCACATTTTACGGCATCAGCATGGGTTGTTAGCCCTGACAGACAACAAGTCTTAATGGCATATCACAATCTATATGATTCATGGGCATGGTTAGGTGGTCATGCGGATGGAGAAGTTGATCTTTTGAAGGTTGCCATTAAGGAAGTACAGGAAGAAAGTGGACTAAACAATGTGAAACCTGTATTACAGGATATATATTCATTAGAAATTCTTACAGTCGATGGCCATGAGAAAAAAGGGAAATATATATCTTCTCATTTGCATATGAATGTGACTTATCTTATTGAAGCAGACCCACAAGATGAAGTTAGAAATAAGCCGGATGAAAACAGTAAAGTGGGATGGTTTAAACTTGAGGAAGCTATCAGTAAATCAACAGAAGAGTGGTTTAAAAGTAGAATATATACTAAATTGAATGAGAAGTTATTCAAGCTAAACAACTAATAATTTTTAGAGAACATGTATGGAAACAGCAAATCGCACTAGTAGATTACAACGCCAGTGCGATTTTTGTGTAATCAATTAAATGGAATCTTTTCTATCTCAAATTGTGAATTAATAAGTGACCATAATTGGGGATTGTAAATCATTATCTACAATTGTTATAATGGGATTAATAATTCCAAACACAAGAAATCCTTCTTCTATTAATCGCTTTGCTAATCTGGAGTAATAAGCTTCATAAAATTGAAGGTTAGAAACGTTGATATATTCAAAGGAAAAGTTTACTCCATAATATCCTTTCGTTTTTAAAATAGTAAGGATATTTTCTAGTTGTTTATTCTGGAAATCTTCATTTACTAAGAGATCATATGCAGTCTCAATATTTGCTTTTCCTTGAAGTGTATATGTTGTTAATAACATAAGTGGCATAACACCATATTCCTTTGCCATTCGAATGGTTTCTGTCTCATCATAATAAGATTTTATTTCTCCTTTAGTGGTAGCTGTATAATTCAATATTGAAAGATAAGTTAGATATGGTAATGTTTTTTTAAGGGTAATTTCATCTATATAGGGAGCCGCATGTCCGTGTGTAGTAATTGATCTTTTTTTATCATAGCTGATAACTAATTCCTCATCGGGGTATATATACTCTCGCTCGAAAAGATATGGATTATTCTGATATATTTGCGTTAAAGTAACATGATGAGAATTAGCTATATCTATTAATGAATCTTCTTCTTTTACTGTATAAGTAAGTTCTGGGTATAAGATAACGATTGATTGTCCGATAACTAAATTATTTGGCTCCTGTAATCCATTATCTATAATTAACCTTGATACGGATACACCATAAAGTTCAGCTATTGATTGTATGGTTTCTCCTTG
>CAZAKD010000217.1:0-273 GCA_964485435.1 uncultured Lachnospiraceae bacterium | reverse complement strand
TTTGCCTGGTACAGGGCTTCATCTGCTCGCCTTATGACTTCCATATGTGTAGTTATTTCATTGCAGTCAGTTGTGCAAATACCACAACTTATTGTGATTTTAATTTTATCCGTATTGATATAATTCAATAAGTAGTGAATGGTTGAATAGACCAGTTAATCCATCTCTAAAAGCCATTTCCTTTAGTTTGTCTTGTAATTTGTTAAACATAAATCCTCCGAATTATATGATAAATTACATCCATTTATCTAATTTTGTGTATTATAATGACTA
>CAZAKD010000216.1:0-3457 GCA_964485435.1 uncultured Lachnospiraceae bacterium | reverse complement strand
AACAAAAGGTTATAACAATCCATAACTCCAGTAAGGAAGAATTAGAAACTCAAGGATAAGTATTTAATTCTTCTTTCGTATTTTGCTTTTATTAGATTGGAGGGGGGATCCAATTAATTAAAGCATGTTCCTTTGGTAAAATCTAATGAATGTATTAGATTAATTATAGTATGAATCAATAATTGAAAAGTTATACATTAGAAAATAAAATTTTTATCATAAAGTTACTATTCACACACCAGCCAGTAACCAGGAACAATGACACGAATAAATGCTACTGAAAAAGGAATTTTTGCACTCGTCGGCACTTAGGCTCTGTCCTTTAGAGCCTTATGTACCGCTACGTAGTGCAACTAAGCGAAAGCGGCTCCTTTTCAGTAGCATTTACTCGGGGCATCGTTCCGTCACTTAAGTCGGCTGTGAACAGTAACATCATAAATTTTGAGACGAAAAGTTCTAAAAGACTATATTGAATTATACCTAATCCATATGATATACTGTAGCATATAGGTGACAAGTTGCCTGAAGAATCTAATACAAAAAGGATGGACAATTATGAGTTTATTAAAACAATGGAGAGATACAGCATACTCACAAGAGATGAATGCAAAGGCAGAAGAATTATTCTGGGGCAATTACTTTGCAATTGAAAAAGGAATATATGAACAATTACTGGCTGAACCAAAAACTGTTGTAAAAGGAACAGTTGAAGAGTTGGCTACTAAATATAATACAACAGTTATGATATTTGTTGGATTTTTAGATGGAATTAACGAAAGTATAAAAACTCCTAATCCAATCGATGAGATGGAAGCTGATACAGAAGTTACGATTGAACTAGACTTAGAGAAGTTATATTATAATATGGTGGAAGCAAAGGCAGATTGGCTTTATGGCTTAGAAGCATGGGACAACCTTCTTTCAGCAGAGAGACGTAAAGAGATATATCATGAACAAAAGATCTCGGGTACTGTTAGAAAAGAAAAAAAGGTTGGAAGAAATGATCCATGTCCATGTGGAAGTGGGAAAAAATATAAAAAGTGTTGTGGTGTGAACTAAATCATTATACTAGTTTGAGTTATTGTTTTGCTTTTTTAGAATTATAATTAAGAAGTGACAAAGTTGGATATAATCTCAATGTGTACTATTTCTAATTAATATATATACTAAAAAAGGAGTGACGCTATGGATAATGCAATGTTTTGTTATCAATGTGAGCAGACAGTTGGTGGCAAGGGATGTACCAAGATGGGTGTATGTGGTAAGACACCAGAGATCGCCAATCTTCAAGATCTATTGATATATCAATTAAAAGGGATTAGTTGTTATGCTATGAACCTAATTGATAAAGGTGAACTGATTGACAAGAGTGTGGTGGCATTTGTTGAAGATAGCTTATTTACAACATTGACCAACGTGAATTTTGATCCTGATTTTCATGTACAATTACTAAAACAGTCTCATCAGATAAAAGAAGAACTAAGAAAAAAGGTTGATAAGAATGTGAAATATCCAGAATATTCAACTTATCAATTACCTGGAACTAAATCAGAGATGTTAGAAGATTCTGTTAGGGCTGGAATTATGTATGATCAGACACTAGACGCAGATATACGTTCCTTACGTATGACTATAATTTATGGTCTGAAAGGTATTAGTGCATATGGACATCAGGCTAGATTTCTTGGATACCATGATGATGAAGTAGACCAATTTTATTTTAAAGGATTAGCATGCACAACTGATGACACAGTCTCTCAGGAGCAATTAATAGAGATGGTCATGAAAACTGGTAATATGAGCATACTCGTTATGAAGATCTTGGATGAAGCTAATACTACTACTTATATGAATCCAAGTGCACATAAAGTAAATGTTAAGAATGTGAAAGGCCCTTTTATTATTGTGTCGGGACATGATCTACATGATCTTGAGATGTTACTTGAGCAGACAGAAGGAAAGGGTATTAATATATATACCCATGGAGAGATGCTCCCATCACATGGATATCCTAGACTGAAGAAGTTCAAGCATCTAGTAGGTAATTTTGGTGGAGCATGGCAAGAGCAACAGAGAGAGTTTGACAATATTCCTGGTTGTATCTTGATGACTACGAACTGTTTAATGAGACCAAGAGAGTCATATAAAGATAGAATATTTACTACAAATGTAGTTGGATATGAGGGTCTAATTAATATACCAAAGCTAGATGATGGTACAAAGGATTTCGTCACTTCTTCTTAATTGGTGGATGTGATGGGGCCAAACCAGGACGTAATTATTATACGGAATTTGCAACTAAAGTTCCAGATGATTGTATTATATTAACTCTTGCTTGTGGAAAGTATCGTTTTAATAAACTAGAATTTGGAGAAGTAGCAGGATTGCCTCGTTTATTAGACGTAGGCCAATGTAATGACTGCTATTCAGCAGTTCGCATAGCAACTGCACTGGCGGATGCTTTTGGTACTGATGTGAATGGAATACCACTTTCTATTATACTTTCCTGGTACGAACAAAAAGCTGTAGCGGATCTTTTGGCGTTACTCTCATTAGGAGTAAGTAATATTTTTCTAGGACCGAGCTTACCAGCATTTATCTCACCAAATGTTCTCCAATATTTAGTGGATACTTTTAGGCTCACTCCAATTAGTCAACCAGAAGATGACTTAAAGTTGTGTTTGCGTTCAGCTACTAAATAATGAATAGCCCCTCGCTTCTGAATGGAAGGAGGGGCTTATTCGTAGATTAGAAAGCAACAGTTGATAAGATGAATAAGAGAATACTTGCATATAATATGACAACAGGTAACTATAAGGTAAATGGAGGACAATATGAGCAAAACAGGTAGAGAGAAGAGTGACTGGATGAAGATAATGTTAGGAACTTTGGCAATAGTATTGTCTGTCTCAGCAGGATATGGAGTCTATTATATTAGGAATACTTATGACAAAGTAAAGCCAGTGACTACAACAGATATAAATAACTCGAATAATATTGAATTATCAAATGCGGTTCCCATAGTAGAGCAAACCCGAGTAGAAGAGTCGAAGGCACTAGATAAGGGAAAAGAAATAGAAAAAGCTATAGAAAAAGTAATAGAAATAGAAAAAGATATAGAAATAGAAAAAGAAAAAGAAAAAGAAAAGGTAAAAGCCAGAGCTATCTATGTAACCGGGCCCAAAGCTGGTTCTAGTAAATATATGGACGATTTAATTGATCTTGTAGATAAGACAGAGCTTAACACGATGGTTATAGATATTAAGAATGATTCAGGCGAAATTACATATAAAATGGACCTACCTATCATAGAAGAAATTGGTTCAAGCAAAAATTATATTAGAGACATAGAGGGGCTGATTCAAGTCCTGAAAGATAAAGATATTTATCTTATTGCAAGAATTGTTGCTTTTAAAGATCCTATTCTTGCCAAGGAGAAGCCGGAACTTAGTATTAA
>CAZAKD010000215.1:0-3470 GCA_964485435.1 uncultured Lachnospiraceae bacterium | reverse complement strand
TATCGCATAGATATTTTACATCTCTACTAAGGGTAGCAGGATCACAACTTACATAAACTACTTTATTAGGTCTCATTTCTACAATCGTATCAAGCAGGCTTTCTGCGCACCCCTTTCTAGGAGGGTCAACTACTATAATATCCGCATATATTTTCTCTTCTTTAAACTTTCTAGGCAATACTTCTTCCGCTTCTCCAACAAAGAACTCAACATTATCAATATTATTAACCTCTGCATTGTTTCTCGCATCTTCAATAGCCTGAGGAATAATCTCCACTCCATATACCTGTTTTGCTTTCTGTGCCAAGAACAAAGATATAGTGCCAATTCCACAATACAAGTCCCACACAACTTCTTCACCATGTAAATCTGCATATTCGAGTGCTGTCTCATATAGTGCTTTCGTTTGTATTGGGTTAACTTGATAAAAGGAAAGAGGAGAGATGTGATACTTTATATTACCAATATAATCTGTTATATAAGATTCTCCCCATATAGTATCTAATTCCTCTCCTAAGATTACGTTAGTTTTTTTAGTATTTTTATTTATTGTTATGCTTTTCATATTTTCTATCTGTGTTAAACTTTCAATCAATTCTTCTTTATGAGGCAGTTCATATCCATTAATAATTAGACATACCATAATCTCATCTGTAGTAAACCCTACTCGAGTCAGAATATGACGTAGCAATCCCTTATGCTCTATCTCATCATATGTGCTTATATTGTACTTGGTAATCCATGTCTTTACTTTCTCAAGAATCACTACATTCACTTCTGCTTGAATATAACAATGAGTTGTATCCATGATAGAGTGTGTTCTTCTTGCATAAAATCCGATTACTACATTACCAGCCTCGTCTCTTCCAATTGGAAATTGAGCTTTATTACGATAATAATATGGATTCTCCATTCCAATAATAGGTTCCATTATGTCTTTAATCAGACTTTCTTCAAATCCACCAATTCTTGTGAGGCAATTCCTAACTTTATTTTCTTTATATATTAATTGATCCTTATAATTAATATGTTGTATTTGACATCCACCACATTGTCTGGCAATTGAGCATACTGGTTCCACGCGTTTTGCTGAAGGTGTAATAATTCGTATTAATCTGCCATATCCATATGACTTCTTGGTCTTTATTATCTTAACTTCAGCTACATCCCCCATCACAGTATCTTTTACAAATAGGGCATATCCATCAATATGTCCTATTCCCTCACCCTCTGAACCAACGTCATCAATCTCAATGGTTACAATCATATCTTTACTTAATTTATTATCTCTAACCATACTCTCCCTCTTTCTATATCTTTAAATAACTATCCTGTATAAAAGGTTACCCATTGATAATTAAATATACCATAGGTAACCTTTCTTTAATACAATAATCTAATTATTATTACTATCCACACACCACCCATAATCAGGAACAATGACACGAGTAAATGCTACTGAAAAGGAGTTTTTGCACTCGTCGGCACTTAGGCTCTGTCCTTTAGAGCCTTATGTACCGCTACGTAGTGCAACTAAGCGAAAGCGCCTCCGTTTCAGAAGCATATACTTGGGGCATAGTTCCGTCACTAAGTCAGTTGTTTGATAGTACAACTATTTAGAACTTCTTCTGATATTGGTTTCAAACAACCTATTATATCCAATCCAGTCCACTTTTTCATCTGCAGCTTGAAATAGTTCAAGCATAGTCTGGAGTTTAGCATCTGCATTGTCTGCAAGATTCAGAGCCATTGCTTCTACTAACGCAGGCTTTTTAGGAGAACCATATTCTAATTCACCATGATGAGCTAGTATGCAATGCTTAATCTCATTTGCTAACTTCAAAGGAAATCCTGGGATTTTCTGAATATGCTGACCTATCTTTTCTGTACCAATAAATATATGACCTAATAACTGCCCATCATCTGTATAATCATTTTCCGGAAAGGATGATAATTCTTCTGTCTTACCTATATCGTGAAATAAGGCAGCACTGATTAGAAGGTCTTTGTTAAGTATTGGATATTGATCTGCCATATATTCACACATTTTCACAACTCCAAGAGTATGTTCTAACAAACCACCTATAAATCCATGATGTACACTTTTTGCTGCTGAATGTTTCTTAAATCGAGCTATAAACTCTTTATCTTCCACAAAAAAGCTTGATACTAATTTGTGAAGATGCGGTTCTTTTATTCCATTTACATATATCAATAGATCCTGATACATTTGATCAATATTTTTTCGGGTGGTAGGGAAAAAATCATTTTCATTATATTCCCCTTCTTGTGCCTTGCGAATTCGATTGATATTGAATTGAAGGGAGTTTTGGAAGCAAGTAATCTGACCATCTACCTGTATATAATCCATCGTGTCAAAATGTTCAATACCATCAGAGAGATTCCATACCTTACCATCTAATAATCCTGTTTTATCTTGTAAAGTTAGAGAATAGTAGCTCTTACCTGCTTTTGTCTTTAATACATCTTTCTTTTTACACAGGTATATCTCTTTTAGTGCATCCCCTTCTCTTAACTCATTTATATATCGCATATCTCTACCTTGCCTTTCTATTTACCTAATCACACATATTATAACCTAGATATGATGAATAGGAAAGTGAAACTATAAAAATTGCCTCGATATTGGTATTTTATTACCAACTCAAGGCAATTTTTACTTACTTATATATCTTTTTAATCTTCTGCTTTGATTTCATCAATATCAAAGTCATCTAAATTTAAATCACTATTATTTAAGTCATCCATTCCCTCATGGAATTCCGATTCGTCTCTTTTGATATATTGAGTCATATCAAAGTCTAGCTCCTCATTTGACATATCAAAGTCTTCAAGCTCATCCTCTAGCGCTATTTCTTCTATTTCATCACAATCTAACTTAACAGAACGATACCTCTTCATTCCTGTTCCTGCTGGAATCAGTTTACCTAAGATAACATTTTCTTTTAAGCCAATTAATGGATCCACTTTTCCTTTGATTGCTGCTTCTGTAAGAACTTTTGTAGTTTCTTGGAAAGAAGCTGCAGATAAGAATGAATTGGTTGCTAGAGATGCTTTAGTAATACCAAGCATTACTTGCTTTCCATCTGCTAATTCTAAACCTTCTTTTTCTAACTTTGCATTCATATCATCATAATCTAAAGAGTCTACTAAAGTACCAGGTAAGAAGTCTGAATCTCCATTATCTTCAATACGGATCTTCTTAAGCATCTGTCTAACAATTACTTCGATATGTTTATCATTAATTTCAACACCTTGTAAACGGTATACTCGTTGAACTTCTTGAATCATATAATCCTGAACTGCACGAACTCCCTTAATCTTAAGGATATCATGAGGATTTACGCTACCTTCAGTTAACTCATCACCAGCTTCTAAGATATCACCTTCAGAAACTTTAATTCTTGAACCATAAGGAATTAAGTAAGCCTTAGATTCTCCAGTGTCAC
>CAZAKD010000214.1:0-3471 GCA_964485435.1 uncultured Lachnospiraceae bacterium | reverse complement strand
CACCTTGAACATCTTCTGCACGAACCACTGTAACATCTCCAAATACCTTTTTAACTAGATCAGAATTATCTTTCTCTTCTCCAGATAATCGAACTAAGAATTTATTGGAAAAATCATTTACATCAGATAATTCTAGCTTCTTAGTACTCCATAGAGTCATTATGTTCGTTCCTAGGTGCTTCGCTGCATCGACAACATCAGATACCACTGCGCTGGCGGTAGGCAGTTTTCCCGCTCCCTTTCCATAGAACATTACATCTCCAAGAACATTTCCCTTTACAAAAATAGCATTAAATACTCCGTTCACACTATATAATGGATGTTCTTGATTAATTAACATAGGTGCTACCATAGCAAATACCTTGTCACCTATCTTCTTGCTTGTTCCTAATATCTTGACGCTAGACCCTAATGCTTTTGCATACTTAATGTCTATGTCTGTTATCTTTGTAATACCTTCAGTATAGATATCTTCATAATCTACTTGCATCCCATATGCCAAAGATGTAAGGATAGCGATCTTACGACATGCATCATGACCTTCTACATCAGCTTCAGGATTTCTCTCTGCATAACCTTTATCCTGTGCCTTCTTAAGAACAGTATCAAAATCAGATCCTTCATTGGTCATCTTACTTAGAATATAGTTCGTTGTTCCATTCAATATTCCAGTTATCTCTTGAATCTCATCTGCAGTTAGAGATTGATTTAATGGTCTAATAATTGGTATTCCACCACCAACACTTGCTTCAAACAAGAAATTAAGCTTCTTCTCTTTTGCAATTGCTAATAATTCTGCACCATGCTTTGCAACCAACTCTTTATTAGATGTACATACGCTTTTCCCTTTTTCAAGTGCTTCTTTGACGAATTCATAGGCCGGATTAACTCCTCCCATTACCTCTACAATAATCTGTACTTCTGGATCGTTTACGATTGTCTTATAATCATGAACTAAAATCTCTTCAACTGGATCTTCAGGAAATTTTCTTAAATCTAAAACATACTTTACTTTAATCTCTTGGCCAGCTCTTTCATTAATACTTTCTCCGTTCCTTTTAAGAACTTCAAGTACTCCCGAACCAACTGTACCATAACCTAATACTGCGATATTTATCATACAATCACTCCCTAGCTAATATTTTCAAATAATGAATTCCATCGAGTTCTTCAATTCCATCTATCATTCCCTGTAAATCACTTGTCGTTAGTAATATCTCTACACTAATGGTCAATGAGGCAATCCCGTTAGTAGGTATACTTTGATGAATAGTAAGAATGTTCACATGGCTTTTAGAAATCTGATTTAATACTCTTGAGAGTAATCCAGGTACATCATCCATCTGAAGCATAAAAGTAATCGTCTTACCACGTGAGTTATCATGAAATGGGAAGATATCATCCTTGTATTTATAAAATGAACTTCTACTAATACCTACTTTATCTGTTGCTTCTTGAACAGTGATTACTTTTTCTGAATCCAGTAGGTGTTTTGCCTCTACTACTTTTAGTAGAACTTCTGGAACTGCTTTCTTATTTACGATAAAAAATTTGTCTTTATTACTCATTTTATCATCCTTTTGTATGTATGGGGAACACACTTGTTTTTCCTAGAAAGATATTAACACATTTTATACATCATTGCAACTATTTTTACAAAAATAAAACCATGAAATTCTCATAACACTAGAATCTCATGGTTGTTTATTGCTAAATATGTTGAATAATTATACGAATTGGCATACAGAATCTATCCTTCGTATGAATCTAAAAATAACTCTAAGTTATCTTGCTCTGATTGAGTTAATATACCCTTTATGTTCATAATAATAGTCATGCTATTATCTCTATGAGCCACTTTAGATATATAAGATGTGCCAGAGTTTTTTAAAATAGGTGGAGCTTCTTTCAGATTCTCATCATTAAATTCTGCAATTTCATCTACCCCATCTACCATCAATGCTATTAGCAAATCGTCCATTTTAATAATAATAAGCTTTGTATTATCATCTATTTGTGTAGAAGGCAAATTAAATTTATTTCTTAAATTATATACAGGAATGACATCTCCTCTTAGGTTGATAATACCTTCTATATGTTTAGGTGCATTGGGAACTGGAATGATATTTGTTATCCTCTCAATTGCATTCACATATAAGATATCAATACCATAAGTTTCTTCTCCTAAATTAAAAATGACATATTTTGATTCTCCCATAATACCCTCCTTTATTCACGTTGATTACACTAACCACTTTAGGTAGGCGTTGATAAAAGGATCTATATCACCGTCTAATACACTAAGAGCATTACCAACTTCTTCATTTGTTCGATGATCTTTCACCATAGTATATGGTTGTAAAACATAAGAGCGAATTTGATTTCCAAATCCAATCTCCTTAACCTCGCCTCGTATATCTGATTCCTTTTCAAGATTCTCTTGTTGTTTTAACAAGTATAGCTTTGCCTTTAACATCTGCATGGCTTTATCCCTGTTCATATGTTGAGAGCGTTCATTCTGACATTGCACTACAATGCCTGTAGGGAAATGCGTGATTCGAATAGCAGAAGATGTTTTATTAACATGTTGACCACCAGCTCCACTAGCTCGGTAGGTATCAACTCGAATATCTTCTTCATTCACTTCTATATCAATATCTTCTTCAATATCAGGCATCACATCACAAGAAACAAAGGAAGTCTGTCTCTTACCAGCAGCATTGAAAGGAGAAATTCTAACCAATCTATGCACTCCTCGTTCTGACTTTAGATATCCGTATGCATTCTCACCTATTACCTCAATGGTAATAGATTTTACCCCTGCTTCATCACCATCCAAGTAATCTATAATTTGGGTTGTAAATCCCTTTTTATCTGCCCAGCGTTGGTACATCCTAGATAACATGCTAGCAAAGTCACAGCTTTCTGTTCCACCTGCACCTGCGTGCAATGTCAGTATAGCACTATTTCTATCATGTTCACCTGATAAAAGTGTGGATATTCTCAAATTATCCAATTGTTGCTGGAAAGACTTCATCCCACTCTCTATTTCAGGGATTAAAGAATCATCGTTTTCTTCATACCCCATCACAATTAAGGTTTCAATATCTTCATATTGAGTCTTAAGTTCATTAAAATGAGCTACAATATCTTTTAAGTTTTTTAGCTCTTTCATGGAACCTTGAGCCTTTTCACCGTCATTCCAAAAGTCAGGATCTTCCATCACTTGTTCTATTTCTCTAATCCTTAATTCCTTATTACCGAGGTCAAAGTGAATCCCCCACTTCAGCTAATGGTTTTGCGTATGACTCTAATGTGTATTTATATTGATCCAATTCAACCAACTAACTCACCTCTTTCATTTTATATATTCTTACCATGGCATTGCTTGTACTTCCTGCCACTACCACATGGGCAGGCATCATTCGGTTGAATCTTCTTACCCTCACGTCTTACGGGAGCCTTGGCCAC
>CAZAKD010000213.1:2619-3514 GCA_964485435.1 uncultured Lachnospiraceae bacterium | reverse complement strand
GAGCCTTATGGTTGTCCAAGATAGAACTATAGCAATGCAATTTGTTAAAAACGTTTTTCTTAAAAACATAATGTTTGGTCTTGCTATCCTGGTAATATCAATTATCCTTATATACATCTATGCTAGGGCATTAGTGAATCCTATTATTAAGATATTAAAATCAACAACAGAAGTAAGGAATGGAGATTTAACTTCTAAGGTTGAGATTAAGAACGAAAAGAAACAAGATGAGATTACAAAACTTGCTGATAATTTTAATGAAATGGTCAATCATTTACATGGTTTGGTAAGTAATATTAAAAAGTCAACGAATTCAGTTATGGATTCGGCAGGAGCACTTGCTTCTAGTACAGAACAGTCAGCGCAGGCAGCCAATCAAGTAGCAGAATCAATTATTGAAGTATCAAATGGAGCAGAGAAACAGTCTGTTGAAGTGAAGGCTACAGTTGAGATCGTTAAGGAGATATCTGAGAATATTCAATCAGTGGCTCATAACGCGAATCGAGCTTCTGTTGATTCCAATAATGCTACAGATGCAGCAAAAGATGGTATGAATCTTGTGCAAAATGCAGTTTCACAAGTATCTCACATGGAATCTACAGTGAATAATTCAGCTACTGTTATTGGTCAATTAGAAGAAAGATCAAAAGAAATTGAAAAAATCGTAGATACTATTACTGGTATTGCATCACAGACCAATCTACTTGCATTAAATGCGGCAATTGAAGCAGCACGTGCAGGTGAGCAAGGCAAGGGCTTTGCTGTAGTTGCGGATGAGATTCGTACACTTGCAGAACAGTCTCAGACAGCAACGAATACCATTGGTGATTTGATAAAACGAGTACAGGAAGATACACAAAATGCTGTTAGCTCAATTAATGAAGGAACTCATGAG
>CAZAKD010000213.1:0-2599 GCA_964485435.1 uncultured Lachnospiraceae bacterium | reverse complement strand
AAAGTGGGTAGAGAGATGGTTGACCTTGCTGGAAAGGAATTTGAGAAAATAGTGAATATTATTATGGAACTTTCTCAAAAAATAAAGGATATCTCTAATTCAATAGAAAATATATCAGTTGGTAGTCAGAATATTGTATCTTCAATGAATAGGGTAGATGAATATAGTACAATATCTGTAGATGAAGCTCAAACAGTATCGGCTGCTACAGAAGAACAATTGGCATCCACAGAGGAGATATCTGCAGCAAGTCATACTTTAGAACAGATTGCAGAAGAACTAGAAACTATAGTGAGCAAATTTAAGATATAAAATTGGGGACGTTACCTAAGTAGTTGGGGACGTTACTTGAAGGGTTGGGGACGGTACCTAATGTATTAGGTACCGTCCCCATTTTGATATTGAATATTTGGTAAAATAATGTTATATTTAATCATATATGCACAAGTATACTTAATACACTTTTGGGAGGTATAGGTTATATGAATAAACTTCAGGGGTTTTACGCGCTTGAGAGATCGCATCTGCCATCTGTTCCATGGAAAAGGTATGAAGAAGGTGCTACATTTGATTCTAAAATTCTATGGACGATTAGGAGTGCAATTAAGGAGGGAGATGATATGTTTCTACCTCGTAAATTGGGTGTATATGCAAGCGAAGCGAAAGACTATGCACAATATCTCTATAACAATATGAATAAGGATGATATGATAATATATTATCCGTATTTTATTGCGCTGAAAAGTGGAATGATTGAGATATCTGCCAATAGAACTGTGATTGAAGCAGTGAAATATGATCTATGGAACCTTGCAATAGATAATAAAAGAGATGTTTCAATTATAATTGAAGATGGAGATATTAGATATATTGGGGAGGAACACTTTTTAACAAGAGACGAATTGTTGGAATTAATGAAATATTGTGCTACAATAAAGAAACAACTTCACAAAGAAGTGGCTGCAGGGGAGTCAATTTTTCTGGAGTGGAGTTATGCGTGTAATTCTGATATGAATAAACGCCCAATTGGGGATTCTAATTTGGTTTTTTATGAGATTAGAACAGTATAAATGATGATAATACAGAATTGTGAGGAGAACAGATGAAAGGAATAATATTAGCAGGAGGTTCTGGTACAAGACTATATCCATTAACTATGGTAACATCGAAACAGTTATTGCCAGTTTACGATAAACCTATGATATATTACCCGCTATCTACCCTGATGCTTGCTGGTATAAAGGATATTTTAATTATATCAACACCACAGGATCTTCCTAATTTTAAGAGATTATTAGGTGATGGCTCTAATATTGGGATTAATCTTAGTTATGCAGAACAACCTTCACCAGATGGACTTGCCCAAGCATTTATTATTGGTGAGAAGTTTATTGATGGTGATTCCTGTGCTATGGTATTAGGAGATAATATCTTCTATGGAAATGGATTAACAGCACATCTTAAAAATGCTGCAGCTAGAGAGCATGGCGCTACAGTGTTTGGATATTACGTAGATGATCCAGAACGTTTTGGAATAGTAGAATTTGATAAGAATGGAAGAGCAATCTCAATTGAGGAGAAACCGAAGGAACCAAAGTCCAATTATTGTGTTACTGGGCTTTATTTCTATGATAACCGGATATGTGAGCTTGCGAAAAAAGTTAAACCTTCTCAAAGAGGAGAATATGAGATTACAGATCTGAATCGTATGTATCTAGAAGAAGGAAGTCTGAATGTTGTGACCCTTGGTAGGGGCTATGCTTGGCTTGATACAGGAACAATTGATGCCCTTAGTGAGGCAACTGAGTTTGTTAAGGTCATTGAGAAACGACAAGGAATAAAAATCTCTGCCATAGAAGAGATTGCATATAAAAATGGATGGATTACCAAGGAGCAGCTTCTTGAGGCGGCAAGAATATATGGTAAATCAACATATGGAGAACATTTACTTAGTGTAGCTGAAGGAAAGATTTTATATTAATTCCATCAGAAATGGAGGAAATTATGAAGATTATTGTAACAGGTGGAGCAGGATTTATAGGTGGTAATTTTGTTCATTACATGATTAATAAGCATCCCGAGTATGATATTATATGTCTAGATGCGTTGACTTACGCTGGGAATATGGAGACTTTAGAACCAGTAATGAATCATTCAAAGTTTCGATTTATAAAGGGCGATATAGCAGATAGAGAATTTATATATGAATTATTTGAGAAGGAAAAACCAGATGTCATTGTAAATTTCGCAGCAGAGAGTCATGTAGATCGCTCAATTGTTGATCCTGGTATATTCCTAAAGACTAATATTCTTGGAACAGGTATTCTGCTAGATGCTTGTAAAGAATTCGGTATAAAAAGATATCATCAAGTATCAACTGATGAAGTATATGGTGATCTTCCATTAGATAGGCCAGACCTATTTTTCACAGAAGACACGCCAATCCAGACTTCAAGCCCTTATTCTGCATCTAAGGCTTCATCTGATCTATTGGTTCAAGCATATCATCGTACTTTTAATGTGCCAATTACTATATCAAGATGCTCTAATAACTATGGACCATATCATTTTCCAGAAAAACTTATCCCATTAATGATTA
>CAZAKD010000212.1:0-3533 GCA_964485435.1 uncultured Lachnospiraceae bacterium | reverse complement strand
ATATGGAGTTACTTTCTGAGGAAATGAAAATACCTTGTTTCCAAGAGCCGGTACAGGATAATCCCTTACTAGATAAGTTTTACCATGACAGGAAGAGATATTCTTTCCCACTGCAGATATACTTTCTTAACCGAAGATTTGAGATGCTGAAACAGGCAGCTGAACTAGGAAAACCAACTCTCATGGACCGCAGTATATATGGCGATATGATATTTGCCAAATTGCTTTATGAAGAGGGGAATATGGAGAAGGATGAATATATATTATATAGAGATCTTTTGGCGAATATGTTGGATCATGTAGATGCACCTAAGCTCATGGTTTATCTTAAGATTGATACGGATTCTGCAATCCAGCGCATTAAGAAAAGAGGGCGTGATTATGAGCAGATTGTTGAGCGAGAATACTGGGAGAGACTCAATAAGGAATATGAGGATTACTTCTCGGAATATAATCTTTCACCACTTCTGATTATTGATGCCTCTAAGTATGATATCGTGGAAAATCCGAAGGATAGAATGGAGATACTCCATATTATTCGCCAAAAAATAGAAGCCTTGACATAGTCCACGTTAACTATTTCTCAGATAGAGTATTTTTTCAAACCAATATTCTATCTGAGATTTGTCAGGACAATTTTTTAAATATACAAAGTTAAAAGAATGATTAATATCAAAATTTCGAATTGGAATTTCTTTAAGATATCCCTGTGATATCTCTTTTTTGACAGCTTCCCGGTACATAAAAGTGATGCCAATGTTTTGATGGCACAATTCTTTTATAACGTTCATATTTCCAACTTCAATCTTTCTTTTAAAATCTTTAATATTAAGATTATGATTATACAATGCTTGTTCTAGTATATCTCGTGTTCCACTCCCTGGTTCGCGCAGAATAAGATTTTGTTCAAGCAAATCTTCTAGATTAATAGTTTTGCATGCAATTGTGTTATCCGGTGAACAGACACCAATAAATGATTCATTGGATATTAGTTTATATTCAAATTGATTTTGATTAAAATGGCCTTCCAGCAAGGCAAAATCTATTTTTCCCTCCCAAAGCATCATTTGAAGAACATGAGTATTTTCTACAAACATTGAAATATTAGTTTCTGGGTTTTCTTTAAATATCTGGTATAAAATAGGTGGAACCATATATTCCCCAATAGTCAATGTAGCTCCAAAATTCAATGGTTTAACTCGATTTTTAATGCGGTGCAATAAGGGTAATATTCGTTCTGAATTAGCTTTAAGAGTACTTACATATTGCCGCAAAGCTTTACCTTCTTCTGTAAGAGTAAAGTTCTTCCCTTTCTCTGAAATTAACTCCAACTGATAATAATTTTCTATATACTGAATATGCTGTGAAACAGCGGGCTGTGTCATATTTAATTTCTGAGCAGTCTTTGTATAATTACGAGTTTCACAAAGTGTAAGGAATGTCTGTAATCTATAATCTAACATATGAAACCTCCATATAAATTTAATTTATATAAATATAAAATATTATAATTTCATTTTATACAATTTAAATGGTATATTCAAGTAAGAGTTTTATTAAATTTGGAGGTGTATTATGTTTAAAAAATTATACAACATAGGACCTGGGCTACTGCTCAGCGCTTGTGTTGCAATTGTCGCAATGTTTTTAAGTAGTTTAATCCCAGGTGATATTATAGGTGCCACTGTTATGGCTCTTCTGGTTGGCATGGCATTGAATCCTATTGTAGCTAGATATAAGCAATTCAATGCAGGTGTAAGTTATACAGGAAAGATGATTCTTCGTATTGGTATTATACTAATGGGAGTCAATATGAACTTCGCTGAAGTTTTAGATGTGGGGAAATATTCACTCTTTGTAATGATTTTTACGATGGCTACTGCATTTGGTGCGGGTAACTTAATAGGTAAAATGTTCGGTATGAATTGGAAACTTACGAATCTATTGTCAGTCAGCACAGCTATATGTGGTGGTTCTGCTGTAGCCGCTGTAGGACCTGTTATCAAAGCAAAAGATGAAGATGTAGCATATGCAATCTCTTCAACATTTATATTTGATGTTCTTACGGTTGTTGTAATTCCATGGATTGGTATCGCCATTGGTATGTCCAGTATGGGTTATGGTCTGTGGGTAGGAACAGCTGTTAATGATACATCATCAGTTGTAGCAGCAGGTTATGCTTTTTCTGAGTTTGCAGGAAATACAGCAGTTATAGTAAAACTCACCAGAACATTGTTTATAATTCCATACGTATTAATATTCTCTATTATAACAGAAAGGTTAGAAGCAAAATCAGAGGGTGTGCATGGACGTATATCTATTAACCTCAAGAAAATTTTCCCTTACTTTATTATATTATTTCTTATTGTTGTAGCCCTTCGTAGTACAGGTATTATACCTAATACTTTAATACCTGCACTTTCAAAAACATCAAAATTTTCCATGGTAATGGCTTTATCAGCAATTGGCCTTAAAACAAGCTTCAAAGATATCAGGAATATTGGGTTTAAACCGATGATACTCGGATTTATTGTAGATACTCTAGTAGTTTTTGTATCCATAGGTGTTCAGATAGCAACAGGAAGATTTTAGACCCTCATTAACCCTTATTTAGTCTAATGCATACATTATATTATATCTTACAGAGAGGGTAATATATGAGACATGATCCATCAAATAATCATCTGCGAAATCAAATTGTAGGGGTTGAAGAAAAAGTTCCACTATCAGATGGTAAATATGTAACTGCAATAAATTTTGATAATGCTGCCACCACTCCAGTGTTACATTCAGTTCTTAGGGAGATTAGCCAATTTGCACCTTGGTATTCGTCCGTGCACAGAGGTGGAGGGTATAAATCAAAGGTATCGTCGGATATTTATGAACAGGGAAGAGCTGTCGTCCAAGAATTTGTTAATTCCGATAAGGAGAGAGATATTGTTATATTTACAAAAAACGCAACGGAGGCTATTAATATTCACTCCCATGTATTAAACCAACAAAAAACGCAACAGAAAGTAATTCTTTCAACGTTTATGGAACACGCTGCCAATGACCTCCCGTGGAGAGATAAGTTCAGAGTCGATTATGTAGAAATAGACAGTTTTGGCAGGTTATCCATTGAGGATTTGGAGAACAAACTTATAAGATACCGAGGAAGCGTTAAATTGGTTAGTGTTACAGGAGCGTCCAATGTTACCGGATACTTGAATCCGATACACAAAATATCTGCTCTTGCGCATAAATACGGTGCAAAAATCCTAATTGACGGGGCTCAAATGGTACCTCATATATCTGTTGATATGAAAAGTTTTGATGCTCTGGATCATATTGATTATCTCGTTTTTTCTGCTCATAAGATGTATGCACCATTTGGTGCTGGCGTTCTTATCGGACCCAAAAAAGATTTCATGAAGGGTAATCCATTTATTCAAGGAGGAGGTGCCATAAATCTTGTGACTCACAAGCGAGTCGAATGGGATGAGCCTGCGGGTAAAGATGAAGCGGGAACTCCTAACGCTATGGGTGTAGTT
>CAZAKD010000211.1:2010-3575 GCA_964485435.1 uncultured Lachnospiraceae bacterium | reverse complement strand
CTTGGACCCATGGAATAGCAACATAATATATGTTACAATGTAGTCATTAAAGAACTAAGAGGTGGTGGTATTATGGAGTCTGGTCCGGTCTTTATATATAGAAGAATAAAAAAATGTAGAAAGACAGGGCTTCCAGAAATCATGAATCGGTGGCTCTGTTATAGGAGATCAAGAAATGAAAAACACAGTTATGATGCTACTTCAAGAAGGGAAGTTTGTTGAAGCAAAAAATGAGATTCTTAAACTTAATGTTGTTGATATTGCTCAGCTTATTGATGGGCTTAATGGAGACAAGATGCTTATGCTTTTTAGGCTATTGCCTAAAGAGTATGCTACCAATGTATTTAATCATCTTTCATATGAAAAGCAACAGTATATTATTGAAACTATTACGGATAAAGAGATAAAAAATATTATTGATAACTTATTTTTAGATGATACTGTAGACTTAATAGAAGAGATGCCGGCAAATGTAGTGAAAAAAATCATAAAAAACACAGATGAAAACAAGAGAAATCTAATTAATCAATTTCTAAGATATCCAGAAGATTCAGCAGGTAGTTTAATGACTATTGAATTTGTGGACTTAAGAAAAGAAATGAGTGTATCAGATGCTTTAGAACACATACGCAAAACAGGAGTTGATAAAGAAACCATTGATATAAGCTACGTAATTAATAAGAATCGGGTCCTAGAAGGATGGTTACCAATTAGGAAGCTAATTTTAAGTGATGGGGAATCGTTGATAAAGGATATATTGGATGCCAACATAATAACTATACAGACCCATGATGATCAAGAAGAAATTGCTAGATTATTCAAAAAATATGATTTAATAGCTATGCCAGTGGTGGATTATGAAAATAGACTTGTGGGAATTATAACTATAGATGATATCGTAGATATTATAGAACAAGAAAACACAGAAGACTTTCAAATCATGGCGGGAATGGCCCCTTCAGACGAGAAATATCTAAAAACTAGTGTGTTTACATTGGCAAAAAACAGAGTAATATGGCTAATGGTACTTATGATATCTGCGACTTTTACAGGAAGGATTATGAGTAAGTATCAGAATGTATTAGAATCGGTGGTTATTTTGGCTACATTTATACCCATGTTAATGGACACAGGCGGTAATGCAGGCTCCCAATCATCTACACTTGTAATTAGAGGACTTGCTCTAGAAGAAATTCAATTAAAGGATATTTTCAAAGTATTATGGAAAGAGTTTCGAGTTAGTTTAATAGTAGGAATCATATTAACTTCTGTGAACTTCATTAGACTATTATTAATTGAAAGAGTATCACTAGAAGTCAACTTGACTGTATGTATTAGTTTGCTTATAACTGTTATATTATCAAAAGTAGTGGGTTGTATTCTACCTATCTTAGCTAAAAAAGCAAAATTAGATCCAGCCATCATGGCAGGACCACTTATTACAACAATTGTTGACGCTGTTTCTATATTTGCCTATTTCAATATTGCAACAAAATTGATCAATATATAATTACAACACAACCTAATAAAGCAGAAACATACTAACAAAATATTCTTCAATCACA
>CAZAKD010000211.1:0-2000 GCA_964485435.1 uncultured Lachnospiraceae bacterium | reverse complement strand
GCTTACAGCTTTGCGTCATCTACTTAATAGAGTATTGGAGAAAAGAATAGGATATCAGCGTAATGCGACCGATAGGGAAAGCTAGCTGATATCCTATTCTTTTCTCCAATACTCCACATAAACTCGGTCCGCAAAGCGTCCCTAAGTAATTATCCTAGAGTGACAGCACAATGTCTTTTTTTATAGGGTCATACATGCGATATGTAATGCCGGCAGAATCAAACATGCGTTTTGAAGCCTTAAAAGAATCTAAGTCAGCATACTTATCTTGCATATAGATAACTTCTTTGACCCCTTTTTGAATAAGAGCCTTAGTACATTCATTGCAAGGGAAAAGAGTAACATATAATTTGGAATCACGTAAGTGAGTTCCGGTATAATTAAGTATTGCATTCATCTCAGCATGACACACATAGAGATATTTGGTATCTAGAGGGGCACCCTCTCTCTCCCATGGAAAATCATCGTCGGAACAGCCGATAGGCATACCATTATATCCAACTGATAAAATCTTATTATCCTCACTGACAATACAAGCCCCAACGCATGTATTCGGATCTTTACTTCTCTCCGCAGATAGGAGAGCAATTCCCATAAAATATTCATCCCACTTTAAGTAATCCAGTCTTTTCATAATTGAAGAGTTTATAACCATACATATGGAAAAAACTCAAGACACCACCTTTCTTCGCTTGTGTTTTATTATGGAATTGATTTATTCCATCTAGAGTGCTTCGTTTACTGCATGTGAATATTATCTATAATATAACATATTCTATATCTGTAATAAAGAAATAAATCAAGAAACTAAGAACAAATGTATTTAGGAGTAGATTAATCAAACAGATTTCATTTTACAGAAAGTTAACAATGTAAAAATATAACTTTACATAAACTTTACATTGCTGCAACGAGAGATTAACAATAGTGGAGTAAATTGGTTTTATATAATAAGATCAAGATGAAAATAAAATTATAGATAAATATATTAATAGAATATAAGGAGATTAAGGGGTTATGAAAAAAATATTTGGGCTAGGTATTCTTACTTTGTTAGCAATATTTATCACTGCATGTGGTGCTGGTAGTAAAGAAAAAGACCAAGGGAATGAGTTGAAAGGTACAGTGGTAATTACTGGTTCTACTTCAGTGGAAGGAATCCTATTAGATATGATTGATGAATTCCAGGCAATTAATCCCGACGTAAAGATAAATTATACAGGGACAGGTTCTTCTGCGGGTATCCAAGATGCCATTGATGGGATTAATTCCATGGGAACTTCCTCTAGGAAACTAAAGGATGCTGAGATTGAAAAAGGGTTAAGTTTCGATGCTTTTGCTTATGAAGGAATTGCAGCCGTGGTTCATCCTTCTAATCCAATAAAAGATATTAGTGTAGAAAACCTGGCAAAGATATATTGTGGTCAGATAACCAACTGGAGAGAACTTGGTGGAGAAGATAGAGATATTGTAATGGTTTCAAGAGAAGGTGCTTCTGGAACAAGGGGTGCATTTGAAGACTTAATCAACTTAGAAGATGCAGGTGGATTAACAACGGATGCGACTGTGGTTGAGGGAAATGGTAATGTTCAAACCACTGTATCAGGAAATAAAAATGCCATTGGTTATGTATCTTTTGCATTTATTAATAACAAAGTAAAGGCATTAACAATCGAAGAAGTGGAAGCTACTCCTAAGAATACAAAAGCAGGAAAATATCAATTATCTAGACCCTTTTTGCTAGTATATCAAGAAAATAAATTAACTCCTGAATCAGAAGCATTTCTTGATTTTACCAAAACAGAGAATGCACAAAGCTATGTAGATGACCATGGTGGTATTCAGATTAATTAAGGATAGGAGAAAGCAATGGAAAACCGTAAGGACAAAGATGTATCATTAGAAAAACAAACTGATATGGAAGCCGCTAAGATGAAACGTAATATATTAAGAGATAGTGTTGAAAAGGTAGTTGAGACAACTTTCTTATTATGTGCTTT
>CAZAKD010000210.1:0-3578 GCA_964485435.1 uncultured Lachnospiraceae bacterium | reverse complement strand
CTGGAGCAAAAGATTTTATTGTAAAACCATTTCAAGCTGATAGGGTATTAGAAGCAGTAAAAAAAGCGGTGGGTTAATATGATGATTATGGTAACGCAGACTTCCACAATTGAAAATATATTTCAGTTATTAGGATTAATTATTGTTTTTTTCCTAATTCTTGTAGCTGCTTATTTTACATCAAGGCTTACAGGGAAATCTGCTGTATCCAATCTAAAGAACCGTAATATTAAAGTAATTGAAACCTATAGATTAGGACCTAATCGCTTTCTTCAGATTATTGAAGTAAGTGGAACCTATATATTAATAGGAGTTAGTAAAGATAATATAGAATATCTAACAGAACTAGATGCAGAACAAGTAATAACATCAGAAGGCAATATTACTCCATATGCTTTTAAAGATATACTTCGTTCTTTAAAGAAGGATAAAGAGAAGGATAATAATGAAGGTTGATCATATGAATACATATAATAAATCAATTAAAAAACAAGTACTTAAGTTTTTCGGTATACTTATGTGTATTGCTATATTCACCTTTTGTACAGTAACAACAGTCCATGCAACAGATGTAGATGAAGGGGCAGGAAGCACTGTTCCTTGGCAGATAGATATTAATATGTCTAACAATGCTGATAATCAGAATCTTTCAAGTACATTAGAGATTCTACTTTTATTAACAATTATAACCTTGGCACCTTCTATAATTATAATGGTTACATCTTTCACAAGAATTATTGTAGTCCTTCATTTTGTTAGAAGTGCCTTAGGAACAATGACAACACCACCTAATCAGGTACTAATTGGACTTGCATTGTTTCTTACAATGTTTATTATGTCTCCAGTCGTTACCAACATGAATGAAACAGCATTGCAGCCTTTATCTAGAAATGAGATTACACAAGAAGAAGCAATAGAACAGGGGTTACAACCCCTTAGGGAATTTATGTATGAACAAACGAATACAAAAGATTTAAAGCTATTTCTTGATATTGCTAAAATTACCGAAATACATGCAATTAGTGATATTCCAATTACAGTTTTAATTCCCTCTTTTATTATTAGTGAGTTAAGGGCAGCATTTATTATTGGTTTTTTAATTTATATTCCATTTATTATTATTGATATGGTTGTTGCTTCAACACTTATGTCTATGGGAATGATGATGTTACCACCAACAACAATTTCTATGCCATTTAAGATTTTGTTATTTATATTGGCCGATGGTTGGAATCTTATTATTGGTAGCCTCGTTAAAACGTTTTATTAATAGAGAGGGTGAAAGTATATGACACCAGAGATTGCAATTGATATTGCAAGGGAAGCAGTATGGATAATTATTAAAGTAGCATCTCCTATGTTGATCGTTTCAATGATAGTTGGTTTAGTGATTAGTATATTTCAAACGATTACGTCAATTCAGGAGCAAACACTCACATTTGTTCCAAAATTGTTAGCCATATTTATTGTACTACTAATAACTGGTTCATGGATATTAAGGACAACGTCTGACTATATGGTTGAACTATATTCTAGTTTTAGTAAATTTATATAATGATATAATATGGAATATTTTACAGTCGAAGATTTAGTATATTTCATGCTGATACTTGTGAGGATATCAGCTTTTATGTTTATAGCTCCTTTTTTTGGTATGACGAATACGCCAGTTAGATTGAAGACGGGATTATCTGTTTTCGTGGCTTTTCTACTGTATCAGACCATTGGAACGAAACCTCTAGTGTACGATACAGTTATAGATTATGGAATTCTAATAGGAAAAGAGTTCCTTGTTGGATTATTAATAGGATATTTCGCAAATATTTGCAGTACCATTATTAATTTTGCAGGTCAATTTATTGATATGGAGATAGGATTGTCTATGATTAATCTTCTAGATCCTGTGTCAAAATCTCAAGTATCTATTACAGGTACTTTTTATTCCAACCTAGTGATGCTTATGCTAATTATAACTAATATGCATCATTACATATTGAGAGCCTTAATTGATGTTTTTGCAATAATTCCTGTTGGAGAGATGATTATTAAGCCGAGAATGTATTTAGTGATGGTGCAGTTTATGATTGATTATTTTATTATAGGATTTAGAATTGTACTTCCTATATTTGCATCAAGTACTTTGGTTGCTATCGTACTAGGTATCTTAGCTAAGATTGCACCTCAGATGAATATGTTTGTAATAGGTATGCAGATCAAGATATTGGTAGGGTTAGTTGTCATCTTTTTAATGATTGGGTCTATACCAAATGTATCTGACTTTATCTTTCAAGAGATGGATAAGATGATGAGGCTAGTAATTCAGGTTATGACTCCTTGATCATCAAATAAGAGGTGTGCAATGCAAATATATATTAGCGAATCAGATTATGATAAGCATAAGTTATCTTATAATCTTCAGTTCTTCGCAAAAGAAGGACCTGGTGGAGAGAAAACAGAAGAAGCAACAACTAAGAAATTAGGTGATGCTAGAGATGAAGGTCAGGTTGCAAGAAGCAATGAATTAATTACATCAACATCTCTAATGGGGCTATTTTTAGCTCTGAAAATGTCTGTAGGTTATATGGGTAAAGGCTTTATAGAAAACTTTGCTTTGTTTTATAGAAAGATCCCTGATATTGCAGGTAAAGAGTTTACTATTGCAGTAGCAAGTGATTTGTTTCGTACTATGATAGTAAGAACAATCATAATATCGCTTCCAGTTCTTGCAGTGGCAATGGTAGTAGCAATACTATTTAATATAATCCAGATAAAATGGAAAGTAACGGCTAAACCATTGAAACCTAAGTTGGACAAGATTGATCCTTTAAAGGGTATGAAAAGATTGTTTTCCTTCGATAAAGTGTTAGACTTGATAAAATCTGTAATAAAGATTATCTTCATGTATTATGTTATCATTGATGCTCTTAAAAATGAATGGAAAACCTTATTGAATCTATATGAGATACCCTTAAATCAGGCAATTGCATTGATAGGAACAATTATTATTGATCTAGGATTCAAGATTAGCATATATTTTTTAATTGTTGGTATATTTGATTTCTTCTATCAGAAATTTAAATTTAAAAAAGATATGAAGATGACCAAGCAAGAGATTAAAGATGAATTTAAACAATCTGAAGGGGATCCTCAGATTAAAGGTAAGATAAAGAGTAAGATGAGAGAAGCATCTCAAAGAAGAATGATGCAAGCACTTCCACAGGCTGATGTAGTTATTACCAACCCTACTCATCTTGCGGTTGCCATTCGATACGATAAAGATACTGGTTCGGCTCCTGTAGTTATAGCTAAAGGAGCAGACTATGTAGCATTGAAGATAAAAGAAGTTGCAAAAGAAAATAAAATAGAGATAGTTGAAAATAAACCACTTGCAAGAATGCTTTACTACAATGTAGATATAGATAGGGAGATACCTCAAGAATTATATCAGATGGTTGCAGAGGTATTAGCATATGTGTATGGATTAAAGAATGATATGAGTAATATAAACTAGCAGAACAGATTTTGTTTTGACTCCATTGAAAGGACGTGTGTATAAATGAAAAAAACAGATTTAACAT
>CAZAKD010000209.1:0-3590 GCA_964485435.1 uncultured Lachnospiraceae bacterium | reverse complement strand
CAGGATTAATCATTGGGTTATTGCTTGGCATTGCCGGTGAGAAGTTTCATGTAGAAGTAGATGAACAAGAGATTCTTGTTCGTGAAGCGTTACCAGGATATAATTGTGGTGGATGTGGATATGCAGGATGTGATGCTTTAGCAACAGCAATTATTGCTGGAGAAAAAGAAGTAACTGCCTGTACTGCAGGTGGAAGTTCAGTTGTATCAAAACTTGCTCAGATTATGGGAACCGAAGCTTCTCATGAAGAAAAACAAGTAGCATACGTGCAATGCGCAGGAACTTGTGATAAGACCAAGAATAAATATAATTATTATGGAATTGCAGATTGTAAAAAAATTGAGTATGTGCCTGGAAAAGGTGAAAAAGAATGTGTTTATGGCTGTATGGGATATGGTAGTTGTGTGAGAGTTTGTCAGTTTGATGCTATTCATATCATTGATGGAATTGCATATGTAGATAAGGAAAAATGCACAGCATGTAGTAAATGCATTGCAGAATGTCCAAATAATCTTATAGAATTAGTCCCTTATTCTTCTACAGAGCATGTTCGATGTAGCTCTCGCGATAAGGGTAAGGATGTGAAGCTAGGATGTAGTATTGGTTGTATAGGCTGTAAGATGTGTGTAAAGGTATGTCCGACTCCAACAAAGGCTATCTCGGTAAATGACAACTTAGCACATATTGATTATAATCTCTGTATTAATTGTGGAGAATGTGCAAAAGTTTGTCCGGTAAAAGTTATTCAATAATACATATTCAAAATACAATAAGTGACAGATAAAGGAAGAACATTCAAAAGATGTTCTTCCTTTTTTTACAATAGTAGTGTATAATATCAGTGATTATTGAAAGAAAAAGGTGAAGTCATGTATCGAGTAATAATTGGGGACAAAGACCCGAATGATATTCTCATTATAAGTAGATTAATTGATAGATTATATAAAAATATAAATGTAATTGGAACAACGTCAAACGGAAAGAGATTAGTGGAAATGACAGAAGAATTATCACCCCATGTGGTAATATTGAACATAAAGCTAGAGGCTCTCAATGGAATTGAAGTAATTCGCTATATCCGAAGTTTTGATTCTTCAGTACATATTATTATTCTTACTGAATATGATCATTTTGAATTTGCTCAAGCTCTAATACCTTTTAGATTAGATGCATATCTTATGAAACCAATTAAGAATGAAGATGTATTTAATGTCTTAAATACCATCCTATCTAATTTAAATAATGAAGAATTAGTAATGGAAGATAATTATCAGAGAAGTCTAGAGAAAGATGCTTATTTAAAATACACAGAATATAGCTTCATATATTCCTTATTATTTGCTGGAGAGTATAAAGATCAACTAGACATATTTTCCAAGTTACTTAATCTAGAACCACATGGTTATGTAGTTAATATTGAATGGAACTATCACAAAGAAAAACATAATACAGAACATGAATCACTTCTATTATATAGGATACTTAAATCAACCATAGAAAAGTATACAACTTGTGCAGTAGGACCCCATATAATGAATCGTATTATAGTATATGTATGTGAGAAAAATGATGTAAATAATCCGTCTTTTAACATTTTAGATATATGTGATCAAATTATATATAATATGAAAAAACAATTAAATAAACAAGTGCGCATTGGAGTGGGGACCCTAGTGAAAATTGAGCAATTTCATACATCTTATGAAGAATCTATTAAGAGTCTTAGATATCATAGAACTAATGAGATGGAAAGGGTCTATATTGAGAATGTTGATGAAAATATGACCATTGTGCATCAGAGTTACATAGAAATAGAAAGACTTATGATAGATAGCGTGAGAATGGGACAGTCAGACTCACTGGACTATTTTTCAAGGCTACTTGAAATGTTAAAGTCTTTGCATTTGCAAGATAGAAAAAATAAGATTATAGAATTAATTATTCTTGTATGCCATGCAGCGAGAGAAGAGGGACCAAGTTCTAGTTCATATCTGAATTATATTGAATATATTGAAGAGATTCGTGATGTAGATGATATAGAGATAGAAGCTTGGGCATATCGTAAATTCCAATATCTACTCAAGGGTATACAATTGCGTAAGACTTCTAAAATACATCCTACTATTCACAATTCAATTGCTTACATTGAAAAACATTATACACAGGATATAACTTTAGAAAATGTCTCTGATATGGTTGGACTTACTCCACAATATTTTAGCTCTTATTTCAAAGATGAGATGGATATAACCTTTACCGAATATGTAACTAAATTACGTATTGAAAAGGCTAAGGAGATTATCAGGAACTCCCAAATGAGTATTCAAGAAGTATGTTACTACGTTGGATACCATGATCCAAATTACTTCAGCCGAATCTTCAGAAAATATGTTGGTTGCACTCCCACAAGATACAAAAAAGAATACGGGAATTTTTAATGCATGCGCTAGTCATGATTGATGCTATGATTTTAACAAATGATTTACGAAGTCGGAGACGCTTTCGCTTAGTTGCATTGGGTAGCGGTACTAAGGCTCTAAAAGACAGAGCCTAAGTGCCGACCCATGCAAAAACTCCTATTTCGTAAATTATTTGTTGAAATCAATATTTCAGTATTTGACTAGCGCAAGTGTACAAATCTGAAATGATTGAAAGAGTATATTATTGTTGATAAACAGAACGATTGTTCATCATGTCTCTTGATATAGGGTATAATATACCTATAAATCAAGAGGGGGGAACATTCTATGCCAGATATTAAAGATATATTTATTTACTCTTTATATGCAACTTTCACCGAGGGAACAGAAGAAGCGATATACTATGATTTCGTATCAACAACCCACGGATGATGATTATGAGCAATTTATCAAAGATAGTTATGTAATGGGCATAGACAGTATAAAAAACGAATTAACAAATGATGGGTTCATAATAGAAAATGACGGAAGCAATTATATGGTATCCTTTCCAAAAGAAAAACACCAAGCTGGGAAGATTTTATAACTAAAAATCTTGAGGTTAATTATTGGAATGAATATATAGCCGATATTTCTGCTACTGGAAAATGTTTTTAATCGTTATAATATTTGATACAATTAAAGCTAGCATATCCACACAGTAATCCTTTCTATAAACCAGGAACCATGCCCTGAGCAAATAGTTCTGAAAAGGAGTTTTTGCACTCGTTGGTACTTAGGCTCTGTCTTTTAGAGCCTTATGTACCACTACGAAGTGCAACTAAGCGAGAGCGTCTCCATTTCAGAACTATTTGCTCAGGGCATGGTTCCGGACCTTTACTCAAAGGGGTTAAATTGTACTTGCTTATTGAATAATTCCATGTTAGAATAATAGAACAATTTTAAAAAAATATTGACGGAAGAACAAGAGTATGATATATTAGACTAGCGATGGAAGAGGTCTTTTTTTTATGCCTAAAAACAAGTAAAACGAAATTTAAGCGGAGGTGGAAGTCGTGCGCGCAAGAATCACATTGGCATGTACAGAATGCAAACAACGTAACTATAACATGACGAAGGATAAGAAAACACATCCTGACAGAATGGAAACAAAGAAATATTGTAAATTCT
>CAZAKD010000208.1:0-3594 GCA_964485435.1 uncultured Lachnospiraceae bacterium | reverse complement strand
ACTTCACAAGTTTTGAGATTTGTTTGAAGGTGTCAGTTCCTGAGACTCTGGTTAGTTCGAATAAGATGGATTCGTATGTTGATAGAATTGCACCTTCGGATTGCATACGTTGGAGAGCAATCTTTTTATCGTGTTTGTTGCGAGAGCTAATGCAGTCTTCTACGATAATTACGTGATAGCCTGCGGATATTAGGTCTATTACAGTTTGTAGGACACATACATGGGCTTCTATGCCACATACAATTATGTTTTTCTTATTGGAACTGGCTAGCTTTTCGCTAATATCAGCATCATCCATACAGCTAAAAGCCTTTTTGTCAAAATAGGAGAATTCTTCTCCATATAGTTCTTTGATTTCAGCTATTGTCATACCTAAGCCTTTTGTATATTGTTGGGATACAATGCTGGGAACACCTAATATTTTAAGGCCTTCTATTAACTTTTGAGTACTTTGTAATAATTCATCTTTTTTATTCATTGCCGGTACTATTTTATCTTGGTAGTCAATTATTAAAGCTAAAGTATCTTCTAATTTTATTCTCATATCTGTCTCTCTTTCTCATTATATTATAGTTCAGATGTACAATGTGGACATCTTGTGGCTTTGATATTAATCTCAGATAGACAGTAACTACATTTCTTTGTTGTTGGTTCAGCTGGTGCTTCTTCTTTTTTGTTGATGGAAGAAAGCTTATTGATGCCCTTTACCATTAAAAAGATTACAAATGCTACAATAATAAAATCAATTATTGCCGTAATAAAAGCTCCATAATTAAAAGTTGTTACGCCTAATTCTGTGGCTGTTGCCAGTGATGTAACTGCTGCCTTTTCAATATTCTCCGGTAGTCTTAAGATAAGGAATTGTTCATTAAAGTTCTTCCCTCCGGTAATTAGTCCAATGATTGGCATAATCATATCATTTACTAAAGATGTTACAATCTTACCGAAGGCAGCACCAATAATTACACCCACAGCTAGATCAACCACATTGCCTCTCATTGCAAACTCTTTAAATTCTTGAATAATTCCTTTTTTCTTTTCTCCCATAATTCTTCTTCCTTTCTTGAGTACAGTTATCTAACTTATCTTTTCCCATTGAGAATTGTATAACTTCTCATAGAATCCTTTTGCTTCTAATAATTCTTCATGGTTTCCTTGCTCTACTATATCTCCATCCTTCATGGCTAAGATGAGGTCAGCATCTCTTATGGTAGATAGTCTATGTGCAATTATAAAGCTAGTGCGACCTCTCATGAGGTTATCCATAGCCTTTTGAATTCGTATCTCAGTCCTAGTATCCACAGAGCTCGTAGCTTCATCTAATATAAGGATTTTAGGATCAGCAAGAATTGCCCTTGCGATTGTAAGCAATTGCTTTTGTCCTTGAGAGACATTGTTAGCTTCTTCATTTAAAACCATATTGTAACCACCTGGTAAGGTTTGTATAAAATGATGAGCATGGGCAGCTTTTGCTGCTTGTATGACTTCTTCCTTACTTGCATCTAGCCTTCCATAACGAATGTTCTCTTCAATTGTTCCATGGAATAACCAGGTGTCCTGTAAAACCATACCGAACATATCCCTTAGTTCATTTCTGTTAAAATCTTTAATATTGTGACCATCTATTCGTATGCTGCCTTCATTTACATCATAAAAGCGCATTAACAATTTAATTATTGTGGTTTTTCCTGCACCAGTTGGCCCAACTATTGCAACTTTTTGTCCTGGATTTATATGAGCTTCAAAATTATGAATAATCATTTTATCTGGTTGATAACCAAACTTTATCTTGTCAAAAGTAACGCTTCCTTCCAGCCCTTGAATGGATATTGGATTGGGAGAGGTCTGATCCTCTTCTTCTTCCTCTAAGAATTCAAAGACACGTTCTGCAGCTGCCGCCATGGATTGAAATTGATTTGATATCTGTGCAATCTGTGATATAGGTTGATTAAAGCTTCTTACATATTGGATAAATGATTGAATATCACCAACTTTAATGGTTTTTTTAATTGCTAGATAACCACCTAAGATCGATACAACTACATAGCCTAGGTTACCAACAAAGCCCATAATTGGCATCATTAATCCTGAGAAGAATTGGGACTTCCATGCAGAGTTATATAGTGAATCATTGGCTTCATCAAATGTTCTAATTGCTTCTTCTTCACCATTGAATACTTTTACGATATTATGACCACCAAATATCTCTTCTACTTGTCCATTTACCTTTCCAAGATATTCTTGTTGGGACACGAAATATCCTTGAGATTTTTTAACAATAAACATGATTAATATCAAAGATACTGGAAGTGTCAATATTGCTGCTACAGTCATGATACCACTAATAGAGACCATCATTACAAATACACCAACAAGTGTTACAATAGAAGTAATTGCCTGAGTGATACTCTGACTTAAACTGCTACTTAACGTATCTACATCATTTGTAAACCTTGAGAGAACCTCTCCATGAGTTTTGGATTCAAAATAATTCATTGGCATACGATGTATCTTCTCTGAAAGTTCCCTGCGTAATCGATAGATTACTTTCTGTGAGATATCAGTCATTATAAATCCTTGTATTAGTGAAAACAAAGTGCTTAGCACATACAACACCAATAAGTTCATTATAATTGCACCCAAGCCTGTAAAATCAATTGAACCTGTACCAGATATCTTTTCTATTAATCCCTCAAATATCATAGTTGTCGCTTGTCCAAGAATCTTTGGTCCAATAATGGAAAATATGGTACTTCCGATTGCAAATATTACAACAAGGATAATTCGAAATCTATATTCTGAAAGATAGCCACCTATTTTTTTAATAGATTCTTTGAAATTCTTTGCCTTCTCTGGTGGCCTCATTCCACCATGTCCCATTGAACCACCTTTCCTAGGGGAATGTCTATTATCTGAATTACTCATATTCTAATTCCTCCTTTGAAAGTTGTGATAATGCAATCTGTTTATATATTTCACAGGTTTTTAACAATTCTTTATGTTTTCCTTTTCCTACAATCTTTCCTTCATCAAGAACTAAGATCTGATCAGCATTATATATTGTACTAATTCTCTGAGCAACTATAAGAATTGTACCATAAGATATTTCTTCTTTTAATGCTCTTCTTAAAGTAATGTCAGTTTTATAGTCTAAGGCCGAAAAGCTATCATCAAATATATATATTTCAGGTTTTTTAATAATGGCCCTTGCAATAGATATCCTTTGTTTCTGTCCTCCGGATACATTGGTTCCGCCTTGGGAGATCTCTGAATTGTATCCTTCTTCCTTCTCAACTATAAACTCTTCTGCTTGAGCAATTTTTGCTGCCCTTTCTACTTCTTCTTTGGTAGCTTCTTCCCTACCATATCGAATATTAGAGTCAATTGTTCCTGAAAATAGAACACCTTGTTGTGGCACGTAACCAATTCTTTCTCTTAATTCATATTGGCTCACTTTACGTATATCCACTCCATCTACTAAAATCTCACCCTCAGTAACATCATAGAATCTTGGAATGAGATTGATTAATGTGGATTTTCCACTTCCAGTACTTCCTATAAAAGCTGTAGTCTCACCTGGTTTTGCAGTAAAAC
>CAZAKD010000207.1:0-3607 GCA_964485435.1 uncultured Lachnospiraceae bacterium | reverse complement strand
CCTAATGCTCTTGCAGCATTAATATATTCCATCTCTTTTAATTGTAGTACTTGACCACGTACGATTCTTGCCATACCTACCCAGTATAGTAAAGCATATACGATAAACATAGCAACGATTCCAGGTCCTAATAACTGTAGTCCTCCAAAGAATCCACCGCTATCAAATGCCTTTGTTAATGGTTCTTCCAATACAATACGTAGTAATATGATAACAAGCATATCAGGTAGAGAATATATAATCTCTACTATTCTCATCATAACGGTGTCTACTCGCCCTCCTAGTAATCCTGATATAGCACCATATATAGAACCAATGACTAATACTAATAATGCTGCACCGATACCTATAAGTAGAGATATTCTAGATCCAATCATTGTTCGAACCAATAGATCACGACCAAGATTATCTGTTCCAAATGGATGAGCTAATGTTGGAGAAAGATTCTCATGCCCTCTTATCTGTTGACTATATGAATAAGGACTAATTAATGGACCAATGATTGCAAACAATAATACAATTATAATTACGCCCAATGATATCATTGCAATCTTATTTTGTTTTAATCTTCTCCAAGCATCTTTCCAGTAACTTGTATTTTCACCTAATGTAACTAGGCTTTCTTTTTCTTTATTGCTAGCAGGTGCAAAATCATCTGCATTTACTTCGATTTGATTATGAAATAATTTCACATTGTTTAAAACCATGATCTTGCTCCTCTCTAATCATTCAAACTAATTCTTGGATCAACAGCTTTATATAATATATCACAGATTAAATTCATGAAAATTATTAGCACTGATAAAAATACTGTCGTTCCCATAATCATATTATAGTCTCTGTTCTCAATTGACTTAACAAAGTACCTTCCAAGCCCTGGAATATTAAATACTTTTTCTACAACAAAACCACCTGTTAATGTATAGGCAACCAATGGACCTAGATAAGTGATTACTGGAATTAATGAATTACGCATTGCATGTTTAAATGTAATCACCATTTCAGACATACCCTTTGCCTTTGCCGTCCTTATATAGTCTTGTCCCATAGCCTCAAGCATACTTGACCTCAATAAACGAGCAACATAACACATAGGATAAAATCCTAAAGTAATGATTGGAAGAATGTAACTACTCGGTGAGTCTAGACCTTTTGTTGGTAACCATTTTAGATTAATTGAGAATATCAACATTGAGGTTGTTGCAATAACGAAACCAGGAATTGCTATACCTGCTGTGGATAGAACACGTATCAATCCATCCTGCCATTTCCCTCTCTTTAATGCTGCAACACATCCCAATGGTATTCCAAATGCCATTGCAAATAATATGGCTAATCCCCCTAATCTAGCGGATATTGGAAATGATTCTTGAATAATTTTTGTAACTGGAACATTTTTTCGAATTTTCAAACTAACGCCAAGGTCCCCATTTATAAGTTGCCCAATATATTTCTGATATTGTACATAAACAGGTTTATCCAAGCCATACTTCTCATTCATCGCTGCCTCTGCAATGGCATTTGACTTCTCAGATGCAAATGGACTTCCTGGAACTAATTTCATTAAGAAAAATGTAATAGTCGCTGCTACAAAAACAGTAAAAAGTGCTCCTATCAAACGTTTTATCATGTATTTAACCATGAAACTTACCTACCTTCTTGCTTTTTGTCTACTTGCTTACTTTACAACACTAAGTAAACATACAATATATAATACCTTGAAAACAGTGTGCTTGTCAATGATAAATAAGGTGGAATAATAAGTAAAACAAGCTTTGCTTATAATATTTAGCATTATATTACAGTATCTGTAATTCAAAAACTGCCTTAGATATAAATCTAAGGCAGTTTTATCATAGCAAAAGTTACCAATTATCTCATATTTTTTAATTTTACTGTATATATATCTCACTTAAATCAATAGTTAATTATAGCATTTTTTTAAACTCATCTGCAACAAATTGTACTTGTGTTCCAACAATTACCTGTACACTTGTCTTACTTGGTCTAATAATTCCCGCAACACCTGCTGATTTTATTTTCTTTTCATTCACGGTGGTATGATCTTTCACTTCGATACGAAGTCTAGTAATACAATTGTCTACAGAAGTAATGTTATCTTTGCCACCAAGTCCTTCAAGAACCACAGCTGCAACTCTTGCATAATCATCTGATCCAATCTTTGTATGTAGTTCTTCATCTGATACATCGTCATCTTCTCTACCAGGTGTTTTTAGATTAAATTTTGTAATAACTAATCTAAATATTACATAATACACAAGTCCAAACGCAATACCAACTGGTATTAGTAACCATGGATTCAATGCCATAGGAGCTTTAAAACTTAATACAAAGTCAACTAAACCTGCACTAAAGTTAAATCCAGCTCTTGCTGGTAATAATGCAACAATAAATACTGATACACCTGTTAATAATGCATGCACTAGGTATAATCCAGGAGCCAAGAACATAAATGCGAATTCTAATGGTTCAGTAACACCTGTAAAGAAGGAACAAAGTGCTGCTGCTCCTAATAAACCTGCTGCGATTTTTTTCTTATTTTCTTTAGCTGTATGATACATAGCTAATGCTGCTGCAGGTAAACCAAACATCATAACTGGGAAGAAACCTGCCATATACATACCAGTTGTACCTAATACTCCACCAGCTTCTTCAGCCGTCTTCCAGAACTTACCTAAGTCATTGATTTCAGCAACATCGAACCAAAATACTGAGTTTAGTGCATGGTGAAGACCAAATGGAATTAATAATCTATTTAAGAATGCATAGATACCTGCTCCAATTGCATCAAGACTAAGAATAGATTTACCAAATGCTACCAATGCTCCATATACTACTGGCCATATAAAGAATAAAATGATACTTGCTAGAATAGTCGCTCCCGCTGTTACAATGGCAACACTACGCTTACCACTGAAGAACGCCAATGCATCTGGTAACTTTGTGTGTTTAAATTTATTGTAGCAACCAGCTCCAATTAAACCTGCTAGTATACCAATAAACTGAGTTTGAGTTTTTCCAAAAGCAACATTCACTTCTTCTACAGGCACCCCTGTAAACATAGCTACAGCACCAGTTGATAGTAGAGTTGTTAACATCAACCAGGATACTAGGCCTGCTAAACCTGCCGTACCATCATTGTCATCAGACATACCAACACCAACACCGATTGCAAATAGAATTGCCATGTTATCAATTATCGCGCCACCAGCTTTTAATAAGAAGGCTGCAATTACACTATTGCCACCCCAACCGTTTGGATCAATCCAATAACCTATACCCATTAATATACCTGCTACTGGTAAACATGCTACTGGGAGCATTAAAGACTTTCCTAATCTTTGAAGATATTTCATCATAATAATTTTCCCCTTTCTCTCTCTTGGATGCATTTTTATTCATGCAACTAATAATTTACGTAAAATATAATTAGCTTCTTCTTCCATACTCAAATAATACTTTATCCACCTCCCTATAATAAACTATCATTCCTTCATCTCCTTTCAGAAAAGTATTTATAAAATATAAATATGCTATGGAAGAATATTTATAATTCTATCTAACTCATGTACTTTCTGTTCTGTTA
>CAZAKD010000206.1:0-3641 GCA_964485435.1 uncultured Lachnospiraceae bacterium | reverse complement strand
CCCTGCCGGGCGGTCTTATTATCGGTGGCTTGGAGGAAGCTGGATGGATGTTCACAGTTCAACTCTTTTCATTTCGCTTTTTTAACGGCGCAATATACAAAATATCAGGAAAAGGCCGTGTGTTTATGTGCGTACTATTCCACACCATGTTTAATGCAGCATCCCCCATCTTATCCCCCATAACTACGACTTGGCCGGGAACCATTGCCTCAAATGCAGCAATTGTCCTCGTTTCGATTGCAACCGTTACACTCTACAACAAAAAGATGCGTCTGTATGAATAAGATAGTCATTTCATTATATTCACACACACTCGAACATTGTGATTCTAAATTAACTGTGCCACTTCTAAATGTAGTTCTGTATCTTTATGGCAAGCCTAAGTAGCCACACATATAAAGATTCCTAATACTTCACTCCCTGAAATAATTATTAATATATACTGACAAGTATAGAAGTACAGAGCAACTAACATCAAACCATTAAACCTCAAATCCAAACCAAGAACGATGACCAATGACCGAGTGCTCCAAATCAAGAACGATGACCGAATGCTCAAAACCAGGAACGATGACCTGAGCAAATGCTTCTGAAAAGGAGTTTTTGCACTCGTCGGCACTTTGGCTCTGTCCTTTAGAGCCTTAGTGCCGCTACGAAGGGCAACTAAGCGAGAGCGGCTCCTATTCAGAAACATTTACTCAGATCACCGTTCCGGCCCTTAAGCAAAAACCAGTCATCGTTCCTACCCTTTACCAAACTTGCCAAATTGGATAATTTCAAGTAGAATTAGTTTAATTGCAATATATAGAAAGTTGGAAAATAAGAATGTCGAAACGTTTATTTATATCAGAAAAACCTAGTGTAGCTTCTGAATTTGCCAAAGCTCTGAAGATAGATGGAAGAAAAAGAGATGGGTATATAGAATCGGAAGATACAATTATAACATGGTGTGTTGGACATCTTGTTACAATGAGCTATCCAGAAGCATATGATCCTAATCTCAAGAAATGGTCTATACATACATTGCCATTCCTGCCAAAAGAATACAAATATGAAGTAATCCCTAGTGTAAGCAAACAATATAGTATTGTAAAGGGGCTTCTTAATAGAGACGATGTGTCGATTATATATGTTTGTACTGACTCTGGAAGAGAAGGAGAATACATCTATCGCCTTGTTGATCAGATGGCCAAGGTTGGTGATCAGATAGAAAAGAAGAGAGTGTGGATTGATTCTCAAACTGAAGATGAGATATTAAGGGGAATTAGAGAAGCAAAGCCATTGTCAGCCTATGACAACCTATCAGATTCAGCCTATCTAAGAGCAAGAGAAGATTATTTGATGGGAATCAACTTCTCAAGAATTCTTACCCTTAAGTACGGACAGATTGTTACAGATTATCTTAAGAGCGGAAAGTGGTCAGCCATATCGGTGGGGCGTGTTATGACTTGTGTATTAGGTATGGTAGTGCGAAGGGAACGAGAAGTTCGTGAATTTGAAAAAACTCCATTTTATCGTGTAATTGCTACATTTAACCCATCTGATAGAGAATTAGAAGGGGAATGGAAAGCAGTTGAAGGCTCTAAATATTATAACTCACCTTTGTTGTATAAGGAGAATGGTTTTAAAAAGAGGGAATCTGCTGAGATCCTTATAAAGGAATTAGAAGAAGTGGAACCAGTTCAGGGAATTGTCCAAAAGATTGAAAAAAAGAAGGAGAATAAGAATCCACCCCTTTTATATAATCTAGCTGAACTTCAAAACGAATGTTCAAGGATATTTAAAATTAGTCCTGATGATACTCTAAAAAGGATTCAAGAACTATATGAGAAGAAGTTAGTTACTTATCCAAGAACTGATGCAAGGGTTCTATCTACCGCAGTAAGCAAAGAGATTCACAAGAATATTGGTGGCCTTCGCAATTACATTCATGGACAGGAATATGCCAATGAGATTCTTGCTTCAGGAAGTTATAAAAATATTAGTACAAGATATGTAAATGACAAACAGATAACAGACCATTATGCGATTATACCTACAGGTCAAGGCTTATCAACTTTGAACACCTTAAATCCTACTACTTCCAAAATATACGAAATCATTGTAAGAAGATTTCTAAGTATCTTTTATCCGGCAGCTGTGTATCAGAAGATGACACTGACTATGGGGGTTCAAGAGGAGAGATTTTTCTCTAATTTCAAGCTACTAGTAAATCCTGGGTATCTTGTAGTTGCTAATAATTCTTTTGATAAAAGAAATACAGGCAAGGATCAGGAAGACGAGAATAAAGATGATAAATATGATAAAGAATTCTTACAGGTTTTAAGAGAACTTAAGAAAGGTATGATAATTCCTTTAAAACAATTATCAATTAAGGAAGGGGAAACATCTCCACCTAAGAGATACAATTCAGGTGCTCTTATTCTTGCCATGGAGAATGCAGGACAGCTAATCGAGGATGAAGAATTAAGAGCTCAGATTAAAGGAAGTGGAATAGGAACCAGTGCTACAAGAGCTGAGATACTGAATAAATTAGTAAAGATAGCATACTTAAATCTGAATAAAAAAACACAGATTATTACTCCTACATTACAAGGAGAGATTATTTTTGATGTGGTAAATTCGTCCATTCGTTCCCTTTTGAATCCAGAATTAACTGCTAGTTGGGAAAAAGGATTAACTTATGTGGCAGAAGGAACGATTACAAAAGAAGAATATCGTGATAAATTAGAGGGTTTTGTAAGTCGTATGACAAACGGAGTAAAAGGTCTACAAAACCAAAATCAACTCCTAAATCAGTTTAACAAAAGTTCTGTTCATTACAAATAGTTTTTTAATGACAAATAAAAAAAAACGTGATAGAATTAACTGATTTTTTATAAAGGAGGAAATGAATATGTGCGGAATAGTTGGTTACATAGGAGAAGATCAGGCAGCGCCTATACTTTTAGATGGATTGTCTAAATTAGAATATCGAGGATATGACTCAGCAGGAATGGCAGTATATGATGGAGAAGATATTCAGATTACAAAATCACAAGGAAGACTAGATAATCTAAGACAACTTACAGAAGAGGGAGCACTAATGCCAGGATCACTTGGAATTGGACATACAAGATGGGCAACTCACGGAGCACCTTCTGATGCAAATGCACATCCTCATTTTAATGAGAACGAGACAATTGCAATTGTACATAACGGAATCGTAGAGAATTATCTAAAGATAAAGAAAAGGTTAGAGTCAAAAGGCTATCACTTTGTATCTGAAACAGATACTGAAGTTGTTGCTTTACTACTTGATTATTATTATGATGGGAATCCGCTAGCTACAATAGAAAAAGTACTAACTAAGTTAGAAGGTTCTTATGCACTTGCAATTATATTTAAAGACCACAAAGATGAATTCTTTGCTGTAAGAAAAGATAGCCCACTAATTGTGGGAGAATCCGCAACGGGTAAGTATATTGCATCCGACGTGCCAGCTATATTAAAGTATACGAGAGAAGTATGTTTTATTGAAAACAATGAGATTGTAAAACTTTCAAAGAATCATATTACTTATTACAACAGTGATCTAGAAGAGATAACAAAAGAAAATGTTACAATTAATTGGGATATTGGTGCAGCTGAAAAAGGTGGAT
>CAZAKD010000205.1:0-3710 GCA_964485435.1 uncultured Lachnospiraceae bacterium | reverse complement strand
TAGGAATAGAAGTAAAAAGTCACATGAGTGTATTATCAGAGGATAATATTATGGAGATATACGTTGTTCAATACGGTGATGATATTGAGTCAATCGCTAATAGATATGGAATTTCTGTTGAAAGACTAATAAGTGATAATGGTTTGATAAATCCCAATGCATTGGCTGTTGGGCAAACTTTAGTTATCCTTCACCCCAAAGAGACCTATACTATAAAGCAAGGTGATACTTTAGAGGCTATTGCTGAGCAAAATGGAATTACCTTAATGCAATTATTGAGAAATAATCCATTTTTACATGATAGAGAATTCATCTACGAAGATGAAACCTTAGTAATAAGTTTTAACACTATAAGAGATATATCAACCAATGGTTTTACTGGTGCATCATTAAGCGTAGCTACATTATCAAGAGCTTTGCCATATTTAACATACATTTCTATATATAGCTATAGAATTGCTGATGATAATTCACGTATAATTAGTTATTATGATGATGCTACTATAATTAAAATGGCAAAGCAATATAATACAATACCTTTATTCACGATTTCTGCCCTATCACTAACTGGAGAATTTAATTTAGCGCATCTTTATGAGCTATTATTAAACAATAAATTGCAAGATAACTTAATTAATGAGATACTTCAAGTCTTAAGGTCTAAAGAATATATGGGTGTTAATATAGTAATTAGTTTTATAACTGAATATAATCAGAGTTTATATCTTAATATTATTGAAAAAATATCACTGATATTAAGAAATGAGGGATATACTTTTATGGTTACGATCAGTCCTGAATATTCAACTGATTTAAATCTTAATTATAGTAGTATAAGTTTATTTGTAGATAGGATAATATTCCTAGATAATATTTGGAATAAGCGAAAAGAGCCACCAGCCCCAATAAGCAACATATAGTATGGTTTATAGATGCACGAAGCATAAAAGCATTAGGTGATGTTATCATTGATTATGATTTATCAGGTACGGGTTTATGGAATTTAAGAAGTTTTTATCAGCAACTATTCTCAATTATTACAGCAACTTTCAATATTGTTAAATTGCCAATTCAATAATAAATATCTAGAATTCTACTATACAGATACTTTTTATCATTGAGAAAATTTTGAATATCTACAGCTATTTTGCGATTTTCATCCTGATAGGTACAAGTTTGAATACTTACTATAAATTAGATATATAAGTTATTTTCTATATTAATGCATCATTTTTAAAATTGACACATATTTTTTTATATGCTACAATATGTATATAAAAAGCAATCAGTCCAAGATTCTTGGTCGCTTTAATTCATGTATAAAAAATAATCACACAACTTTGCGAGAGGGTGATTATTTTTTTGTTTCTCTTTATAGTTTAAAATTACAAAAATCAATCCTACAACACTAACAATTAACATTAATTCTTCGTATGTAGTCATAAACTATATCACCCCCTTTCGGGAGCGATCCAATCACCCTGCAACTGATTGCTATTCATATTATATCCAATAAATAGTAATTTTACAAGCAAAACGTTTCTATCAACTTGTCAAATAATTTTATGTGTTTACAAATAATTATCTTTCATATATGATAGTTCTGTACAATAGTTGTATACTAAGTTAAATACGAAAAGTGAGGTATATATTATGACAAAACAAAATCCAGTAGTAACCATTAAGCTTAACACAGGCAAAGAAATTAAAGTGGAATTATATCCAGACATTGCACCAAACACAGTAAATAACTTTATCTCTTTAGTTAATAGTAATTACTATGATGGACTCATCTTCCATAGAGTAATCCAAGGATTTATGCTTCAAGGCGGTTGTCCTGAAGGTTCAGGAATGGGTGGTCCGGGCTATTCCATTAAGGGAGAATTCTCATCCAATGGCTTTAAGAATGATCTAATACACACTGCTGGCGTTATCTCAATGGCAAGATCCCAGATGCCAAACTCAGCTGGTTCCCAATTCTTTATCATGCACAAGGATTCTCCACACTTAGATGGTTCCTATGCAGCTTTTGGTAAAGTGACTGAAGGAATGAATGTTGTGGATGAGATCGCTGTTACACAGACTGATTATAGTGATAGACCTGCTACTAATCAAGTAATGGAAAAAGTTACAGTTGAACTCTTTGGCGAAACTTATCCTGAACCTGAGAAATGTTAATGACAGAACTCTGAAAAATTGATTTCAGTATTTTATATTATTAAATAAGAACAGGGGCCATATACATCATTCTATCGTATATAGCTCCTGTTCTTATATTCACTATTGCTCTTTTCTATTCGTTTCTTCACTAGAAATTTTATGATCTTCTACTGGTGTGTTCTTCATAATTTCCTTTAATCTTGAACTTTTATATCGCTTCTTAAGAATGAACCCAACAACATACAGAATAATAGCCCATATTATAAGAAATGGAAGATTCGTAACAAACCATACCGCAAAATTAATGGAACCTGTTTTAATCTGGAAAAAGCTATTGGCAAGTCCTGATTTCATACGATCTACAACAGTTTCATCTCTTACTGGAGTAATATGTTGTACCTCCCTAATAGATAGGGTTACAGTACTGTAATCAACTAGATTATCATATGTTCGTAGCTGGGATTCATAACTACCAATCTCATATCTTACTTGTGATAGTCGCTCTTCTATCTGAATAATATCTTCTAGTTTTTTTGCATCTTTTAATATCTCAAGCAATCGATCATGTTCAACAATCAAAGCTTCTTTATGACTCTCTGTGTCTACATACTGAAGTGTGATATCTTCTGTGGATTCTTGGGTATGGGTTACATTACCTAATTCTTTTACAGTTGTTACAAAATCATCTAACCTATTACTTGGAATACGAATTACCATATAGGCATCTCTTGAATTATTCTCTTGTAGATAGGTATTACCACTCATTTCAGAAGATTCCATATATCCTTCTAATGAATCTATTTTTTTAGCTAAAGATTCAATGAGTTGATCAAACTCCAGCGTCTCTACACTTAGTGTCATTCTCTTAATTAACTTGCGATTTTCTGCTACAGAATTCTTGCTTTTATTGACACTTTTATTATCACTTGTTTCGGTAGCAGTGCCATTTGAACCAGTGATTACTTTTGCCTCTTCTGGTGAAACAGAGTCTGGTGCAGCATAGTCCGCTGTACTTTCCATATTCATATCGTATTTCATCTCTGACTTAGCACCACATCCAGTTGCTATCATGAGCGAAATAATTAGAATAACACCTAGAATTACATGATTTCTAATCTTCATAATGTCTACCTCCCCTATTATAGAGTAACTTTTTTTATAATACTTTATCCTCTATACATATAATACTATATATATCATTAAAAAGTTGCATCAAAATGGATTAATCCATTTTCATACATCTTTTGTAAAGACATAAGCACCCCATATTTAGAATGGTACCAAGTTAAACCTCCTTGGAAATACACTACATAAGGCGGCTTAACCGGAGCATCAGCACTAAGTTCAATTGATGATCCTTGTACAAATGCACCTGCTGCCATAATTACATCGCAATTATACCCTGGCATAGGCCAAGGCTCTGGAACTACATAGCTATCTACAGGTGCTGCTGCTTGAATCCCTTGACAAAATGCAATCACACCCTCAGATGAACCAAGAGTTACCGCTTGAATGATATCATGGCGAAGTTCTATACCGTTAGGAAACAC
>CAZAKD010000204.1:0-3713 GCA_964485435.1 uncultured Lachnospiraceae bacterium | reverse complement strand
TATATTGATGAGACTATGCCATGGGCACTAGCTAAAGAAGAAGAGAACAAACCTAGATTAGAGACAGTGCTATATAACTTAATTGAAAGTATTACTATTGGCGCAAGTCTCCTATCATCTTTCATGCCTGAAACGTCAAAAAGAATAGTAGAACAACTTAACACAAGCATAAGAAACATAAATGAATTAAATGAATATGGAAAATATCCATCTGGAGGAAAGGTAACTTCTACACCGGAGATATTATTTGCAAGATTAGATAGCAAAGAAGTGATGGCTAAAGTAGAAGAAATGGCTGCTGAGAGAGAAAAAGCAAATGTACCTACTGTTTATCCTAAGGTAGAAAAGAAACCAGAGATTACAATTGAGGAATTTGATAAAATTCAAATACAAGTGGGCGAGATATTGGCTTGTGAACCAGTAAAAAAGGCTAAAAAGCTTTTAGTATCTCAAATTAAAATAGGAGAAGAGGTTCGACAAATTGTATCAGGAGTAGCGAAATATTATAAACCTGAAGACATGGTAGGGAAAAAGGTTGCAGTGATAACCAATCTAAAACCTGTTACGCTTTGTGGGATACAATCAGAAGGAATGATTCTTGCAGCAGGTGATGATGAAGATAATCTCTCAGTTTTAACTGTTGATAAGGATATTATATCAGGTTCAGAGATTAGCTAAAGGATAAAAAAGGGAATCTTAAAAAAATTAAGATTCCCTTAAATATAATTTAAATTATTTCTATCTTTGGTTTCCCATAAAAAATAGTGCAATGGTTCCTGGACCCGAATGAGCACCAATAGTAGGACAAACATAATCAATTAAGAAAGAGGTTATACCAAGGCGTTTTTCTATAAGGGAAGCCAAGTATTGGGCATCGTCTATAGAATCGCCATGACTGATAAATATAGTATCATTTTGTTCTTCGTATCCCTTGATTTTTTCTTCCATTAGATCTACAAGAACAGCTAAGGAATGTTTTCGGCCTCTTACTTTTTGTAGAGGGACAAGTTTACCGTCATTATCTACGTGAAGTATAGGCTTTACGCTAATCATAGTTCCGATAATTGCAGTAGCCTTTGATACTCTACCTCCCCTTTGAAGATGAAATAGGTTATCTACAGTAAATAAGTGACACAAGTTAAACTTTTTATCCTCTAACCACAATGCAATTTCGTCTATGGACTTACCAGCTTTCTTTAACATGACAGCTTTATGAACCAAAAGTCCTTCTCCAAGGGAAGCACCTAATGAATCAACAAGAATAATCTTTTGATCAGGATAATCCTCTAGTAGTTCATTGGCAGCTAAGGCGGCATTGTTGTAACTGCTACTTAATGCAGAAGAAAACCCAATATGAAGAATATCTAGACCTTTTTCAAGATATTTTTTGAAGATGTCTTTAGAAGTCTCTGGATTAACTGCCATGGTTGTAGGCATTAAACCAGACTTCATCTTAGAATAGAATTCTTTGTCTGAAAGCTGTTGATCTCCACCATAGATAGCACCATCAAGATTATAATATAGGGGATGGATGTCTAGACCATGTTCTGCAATATAAGTATTAGGTAAATCACATGTGGTATCAGTTGTAATAATAAAGTCTCTCATGTATACCTCCAATATCATAATAAATAATATTTTTATTTTAAATTATTAATTACTATTATATCAGGATAAACATATTATGTCTATTTTTAAATAACGGTTGACAATAGCAAACTAAGTGATATAATAAAAGTGTATTATACATACGAGTTTATAGATGAAGGAATTGTGCATAATGAACAATAAAGTGAAAAGGGTTACAAGAGCGGACGTTGCTAAATACGCAAACGTAAGTGAAACAATCGTTTCTTATGTTGTTAATAACAATCGATATGTGCATAAAGATAAAAGAAAAAGAGTTGAAGAAGCAATTGCAGCTCTACATTATAGACCCAACAACGTAGCACGAGCTCTAAAGGGAAAGAGAAGCAATCAGATAATATTCATAGCTGACCAGATTACAAACGAATATTTTAGTAGTATTGTAAGTGAGATGGACAAGTTTGCATATAATAAAGGGTTTTTAATCTCCTTATGTAAAAATAGGAATACGCAAGAATTTGTGACTCAAGTAATAAGTCGACAATATGATGGAATTATAATCAGCTCTACAAGCTTTCCAGAAGAATATCTAAAGCAATTTGTAGACGCGAATATACCCCTTGTTCTATTTATGAACAGAAGATATCATAATATTCCACCTACAGTTGGTGTAATTGATTCAGGTTTATATACAGGGGCTCGAGAAGGCGTAAGGCATCTAGTATCAAAAGGAAGAAAGAATATTATATATATCGATCGAATTAGTTCTAAGGGCAGAAAGAGCACCATGGATGATCTGAGGTTAAGTGGATTTGTTCATGAGATGATAGAAAGTAAATTGGAGTTCTCAGAAGAACATATTATATCAGGATGTTTTACAGAAGATCAACTAGAAGAAGAGATTATTCAAAGAATTCGTTCAGGTTTGAAAGTAGATGGTATTGTAGGACGAAATGACATATTAGCATGTGTAGCCATGTCGGCACTTAAAAGAATTGGGATATACGTTCCTGAAGATGTATCAGTAATAGGTTTTGATAATGCAACAATAAGCAGATTTTATAGTCCCAAGTTAACAACGATGGAGATGCAAAGGGAAGATATCAGCAGGGCTGCAATAGAGATGCTTGAGAGAATGATGACAGGAAAACAAGGTGAACTAAGAGCTACTTATAAAACGAATCTCATTTCTAGAGAAAGTACTAACGGTAATTAAATAAGGTTAATAAGATTTTATTTTATAAATAAAATCTTTTTATAAAAGAAGTATACACACGTATTGATAAATAATTTATGTATTATATTTTCAGTACAGGAGAAGCTATTTTATATGGAGGTGGAATTAAAACAAACGTTGAAATTATGTATGCAGATGTATCAAAGAAGTTAAGAAAAAATATCTAGGAGGAAGAAACATGAAATTAAAAAAAATACTAGCGGTATTATTAAGTTTTGTACTTATCTTCTCTTTAACAGCTTGTGGGGGAAAGAAAGACGTAGTAGATCAAAATGACAATAAGGGTTCATCTCAAACTGATGATGAAACAAGTAAAAGTGACGAAAAAGTTACAATTAAAATAGCAAACTATGCTTTACTAGAATCTGGCTATACTGAATTTTGGGAATCAGTAAAATCAGGGTTTGAAAAAGAAAATCCAAATGTAACAGTAGAATGGGTAACAGCACCATATGGAGAGATTCTTAGTCAAGTAATTAATATGGCTGGTGCAGGAGACAAAGTGGATCTTGTGTTCAGTGAAATGATCTGGATACCAGCTTTAGTAGATGCAGGATTAGCAGAACCAATGGACAATGTATTAGATGCAGACTTTATGTCAGATTATTATCCTAATATTTTAGAAGCTCACTCAGTAGATGATACTGTGTATGCTGCTCCATTATATGTATCACCGGGAATACTATTCTATAATAAAGACTTATTTGAAAAGGCAGGATTAGATCCAGCTAAAGCACCAACGACTTATGAAGAAATGTTTGAAATGGCAGAAAAGTTAGATGGTATTAAAACTGATGATGGAAATAAGGTATATGCATTTGGACAACCTACAGCATCAGTTCCTGTAGTTGGAGCTTCTTTAACAGCTATGGCGGCTAACTTTGGAGGA
>CAZAKD010000203.1:0-3756 GCA_964485435.1 uncultured Lachnospiraceae bacterium | reverse complement strand
ATAGATTTTCACATTATAAGAGCTGCCTACATATGAATAATCATATGTAGGCAGCTCTTATATAATGTATTATAGCATTCTTATGTAATTATAAAATATAACAGAACTTATTAAAACATACGGAACAAGCCAATTACCTTGCCAAGTATATCTATCTGTGTAACAATGATTGGATCCATTGTATCATTCTCAGGTTGAAGTCTAAAATAATCTTTTTCCTTATAAAATGTCTTAACAGTAACAGAATCCTCTAATAAAGCAACTACAATATCCCCATTAGAAGCAGTGGATTGCTTCTCAACTAATATCTTATCTCCATCAAAAATACCTACGTTAATCATGCTATCACCTTTTACTTTTAACATAAAGGTGTCTTGCTTAGGCATAAATTCAGCTAGCATCGGAAAGTAACCATCCAGATTCTCAACGGCAAGGATTGGTTGTCCTGCAGTAACAGTTCCTACGATAGGAATATTAACAATTTCACGTCTTGTAAGATTAAATTCATCATCAATGATCTCTATTGCTCTAGGTTTTGTTGGATCTCTTCTAATATATCCATTCTTCTCTAGAGTCTCAAGATGTGAGTGAACAGATGAGGTGGATTTTAAATGAACAGCCTCACATATCTCGCGAACAGCTGGAGGATATCCTTTATTGATAATCTCTGATTTTAAATAATCGAGAATCTCCTTCTGTTTTGCACTTATCTTGCCATAACCCATTGAATTAAGCCTCCATTCTTATATATTAATGAATTAATTATAACATAGATATATCTGTAATGCAAACGAATGTTTGTGTTTTTAATTCCAAGATTATGTAATAATTCGCTTGACAGTCGAATATTTGTTCTGTATAATACAAAATATAAACAAACGTTCGGAATACTTGTTCGAATATATGGGAGGTAAACAGATGAATAATAGAACATTAACATGTGATACTTTGATCACTAAGATTTTAATATTTGCTATTACAGTTATATTGACTTTTTGTATTATACTTCTTATATGGAATCCTGAAGGTGTAACAGCCAATGCTAAGGATAACAATCGTATAAAAACAGTAACTAGCATACAGATTCGTAAGGGGGATTCCCTATGGAGTATAGCAGGAGAATATATAACAGAAGAATACTCAGATCGCAATGATTTAATAGAAGAGATTAAGAGATGCAACGGAATTAGTTCAGATACGATACACGAAGATCGTTATTTATTGGTCCCACATTATAAGTCACTCTAACGAAATTAGTTCATTTCATTACGTATTCAAATCATAAAAAGTATACATTCACTACTAAGAATCAGCTTGGGTTTTTACCTTAACTGATTCTTTGACTTTTTTAGATATGTTTTTTGGAATAAGTAAATTTAAAATAATATTAAAACTAAAATATGGATACTATTTTAAAAACATCTCTCTATCTTATTATCTACACTAATAAGTATAATAAAGGTAAATATAGATTAAGAAGGAGGGTAGATAGTAGTTAAAATAGGAAATGACGAATGTAATATAACTAGATCAGAAAACAGAGGTAATCGTATGGGTAAAATGAAATTAACTGCAATATTTTTAATCTTATGTGTCATGATTTCAATGATAGGTTGTAACAATACATTGAAAGAATCTTCAAGCGTAGGTAAGGACATATCCGTTGTAGAGAGTAATAAATCTCACATGGATACCACTTTATCAACAGAAGAAAGAGTCACTTTATTAATAAATAAAATGACCCTTGAAGAAAAAGTAAGTCAAATGGTACAAGGGGAACGAGCTGTTCTTACAAGTCAAGATATGACGGATATGGGGATTGGCTCAGTCCTAAGTGGCGGTGGCTCATATCCTGGCAATAATACATTATCAGACTGGACTAATATGTTTATAGCTTTGCAGAATTCTGCATTGAAATCAACACATCAGATTCCAATGCTATATGGTATAGATGCAGTACATGGTCTTGCCCTTGTTCCAGGAGCAGTTGTGTACCCACATAATATAGGTTTAGGTGCTGCCAATGATCCAGAATTAATGTATCAAATGGGTGCAGCCGTAGCAGAAGAGATGAAATTGATCAATATTCGATGGAACTTTTCTCCTTGTGTGGCTATTAATGGTGACCCTAGATGGGGAAGAACTTATGAATGTTATTCCTCAGAACCGTCTATTGTAACTGAATTAGCTGGCGCCTACTTAAAAGGTCAAAAAGATCATGATATAGTTGGAACTGTGAAACATTATGTAGCAGATGGTGGTACTACTTTTGGAACAGGAGAAGGAGATTACCTAATAGACCGTGGCAATGCAATTATGTCAGAAGACATCTTAAGATCAGTTCATATGAAACCATATAAAGAACTAATTGAATCGGGTGCAAAAGTTGTTATGGCTTCTTTTAGTTCATATAATGGTGTCAAGGTCCATGAAAATAAATATCTATTAACAGATATATTAAAAGAGGAACTAGGTTTTGATGGAATCGTGGTGTCAGATTGGGAAGCAGTAAATGGTCTTAGTGGAGATAATTTTGAAGATAATCTTATTCTAGCTGTTAACGCAGGAGTAGATCTATTAATGGAGCCGAATAATTATAAAGAAGCAATCATAGGTGTTGTCAATGGCGTAAATCAGAATAAGATATCTCTAAATAGAATTAACGATGCTGTACATCGTATATTAACGGTAAAGATGGACATGGGACTATTCGAAGATCCCTACATGGAACAACTTACTCATACTATATCGGAATTAGGTACAGATGAGTATCGGGACTTAGCGAAACAATTAGTGGAAAAGTCACTTGTATTATTAAAAAATGAAAAAAATATGCTACCTCTAAAATCAGGGCAAAAAATATATGTAACAGGACCAGCAATAGATGACATGGGACTTCAATGTGGTGGCTGGGGAACTACTTGGCAAGGCTCTTTAGATGGAGCTAGTGGTAAAATAACAGAAGGTAACACAATCTTAGAAGGCCTAGTTGAATATGCAAAAACTTATAATCTGGAGATTATTACTGAAGAATCTAGAGCAGAGGAAGCTGATGTAGTAATACTTGGAATTGGTGAAGTTCCTTATGCAGAGTTCGAAGGGGATACAATGGATTTATCCATTACAGGGGCAAAAGGACATCCAGACAATCAAAAGGCCATTGAACATGCTAATAAGTTAAACAAACCTATTGTTACTTTACTATTTGCCGGAAGGAATGTAATAATTAATGAGTATATGGAAGATTGGGATAGCATTGTTATGTGTTACTTGCCTGGTTCACAAGGTGAAGGGGTTGCTTCTGTGTTAATGGGAGAGACGCAATTTACAGGGAGATTACCTATGCCTTATTATAGAACGGTAGAAGATATTGGAACGGAGAATCCTAAGTTATTATATGAGGTAGGGTATGGATTGGAATATGATATAGATTGAAGTTGCTCCTTTTTGTCACCAAATATTTGAATAATATACAAATACTTGACAAAATTGGAGAGAATATATAAAATTATGTTAAATGAAAGGATATTATTTTATATAAGACATCATTGCATGACAGAATATGTAGATATATCACAAAATGTAAGTTATTAAAGAATATATCGAGATATTATAGACTTTAGAGCATGCAATTAATACAATAACTTCTCGGAATTAGCACCTGTAGGTGCTAACGTAAATTGAAAACTGAATATTGGTCATTTTGGAAAATAAGAAGAAATTTTGTGTATGAGAAATAGACATAGCGACTGCTAT
>CAZAKD010000202.1:0-3759 GCA_964485435.1 uncultured Lachnospiraceae bacterium | reverse complement strand
ACTCGAGCCATATTGAAGCAGTAACACTGCTTGTGAAGTAGGGGATAGCTTTGCTTCACAAGCAGATGTACGTCTCATGCCAGGAATGTCCAAGAAAATGAGCGTAGCGAAATTTGATTGGTAACATTCTACGGCTGAAGCCCTAACCCTGCTTGTGATGTAGGGGATAGCTTTACTGTCCCGTATAAATAGATTGAAAGTAGATAGAAATAGTCCTATTAGATGATGTGGTATAAATTTAATAGGGCTATTTTTAATAAAAAACTTTAAAGAAGTTTAGATAATATTCTTGATTATTTAAAATCTTTATGATATCATAATCATATCATAAAGATTTTAAATAAAGGGGGAGAGAAAATGAAGGAAAAGGTTTTAAAGACAAGAAATGGTATGACAGTTTTATTTTTAATTTTGACATTTGAGATATTATCAATGATATTAATAATTTTTGGAGGAAATACGATTGATAGACATGGTGCAATCGGAGCGATACCTTTAATACTAGGAATAATTGGAATTATTGGGGGAGGAGTATTAAGTGCTGGTTTAAAAATAATTAAACCTCAGGAAGCTCTTGTACTTACACTTTTTGGAAAATATTATGGAACGCTGAAAGGTGAAGGATTCTTCTTTGTAAACCCTTTTGTTGCAGCATTTAATCCAGCATCTCCTAGTACTACAACAGGAAGTATTATGAAAGAAGCTATAGTAGCAGCCAATACTACTGGTGTAGTAAAATCAAATACGTCTACACACAATAAAAAGATATCATTAAAAGCAATGACATTAAATAATGATAAGCAAAAGATTAATGATCTATTAGGAAATCCGATTGTTATTGGAGTAGTAGTAATATGGAAAGTTGTAAATACCGCACAAGCAGCATTCTGTGTAGATAATTATACTGAATTTTTATCAATTCAGACAGATTCAGCACTCCGTGATATAGTTCGTACTTATCCATATGATTCTCCTGAAGGGGAAGATGAATATTCCCTTCGCGGAAGTAGTCAAGAAGTTGCGAATAAACTAAAAGATATGATACAGTCTAGAGTGAATTCTGCTGGATTAGAGATTATTGAAGCAAGAATAACTCAACTTGCATATGCACCTGAGATTGCCTCGGCCATGTTACAACGTCAACAAGCAACAGCTATCATTGAAGCAAGACAGAAGATAGTGGAAGGTGCAGTTGGCATGGTGGAGATGGCACTAGATAAACTTGCTGAAGGAGATGTTGTTCAACTAGATGAAGAACGTAAGGCTGCAATGGTTAGCAACCTACTTGTTGTTCTGTGTGGAAATAAAGACCCACAACCCATTGTAAATAGTGGATCTATATATTAATTGACTCGTAAAATAATAAAGGAGGTATATCGACATGAGTAAGCAAGACAAAAATCAAGAGCAATCTAAAGATAAAAAACAAATACTTCTCCGATTATCTCCTTCACTTTGGCAGGAACTAGCTTCGTGGGCAGAAGACGACTTTCGCTCTATTAACGGGCAGATTGAATATCTGCTCCATGAAGCGGTTCAAAAGCGTAAGAGATTGGATAAAGAGAAAGAGAATTGATTATGATTAATAAATATAGATATAGCGTTATTATATAAAGATAGATAATACATATACTTATCTCAAGACCATCACAGGAAGAGTTGGAATTAGCTTGGGGAGTGGGTAACAAATTATCTATTTAATATATTATATCACCAACAAACGAGGCAGGTAAAATATTTACCTGCCTCCTACTATATTACATCCTACAATTCCAACTGCGCATTCTGCCCTTTCGCCCCACGCTTGCGATTTCTAACTTTTCGAGCATTCAACTCCTTACCTTCACAAAAGAAAGTATCAATATTCTGTCCCACTCCAGTTGCATAGGCCAGATAATCACCTTTATCAAGGGTAATAGCCTTCACACCACGACTTGTTTTCTTCAACTCACTTACTTCTTCAATAGGAAAACCTAAAGACAATCCCTTCTCCGTTAAAAGAATTACCTTAATATGTTCAGACAGAATCTCATGGGCAGAGAACATATTAACCCCAACAAGAGAATCTCCATCATCTAATTTGCTAGACAGAATCACAGAGCGATTCGTTTCAAATTCTGCACCAGACACCAATTTAATATAACCAGATCTTGTAGTAAATAATAATTGTGATTCAAAAAGTGCCTCAAATGAAGTATATATGAGGATGTCCTCTTTATCTACTTTGCATAAGTTTTGAATCAATGTACCCTTATCCTTAATCTTGCATCTTGGTATAAGAGAAGCTTTCACTTGATACATATTACCTTGTGCAGTGAATAGGCATAGTTTATCTGTATTCTTCATGCAGATTACATAGTTATATTCCTTAATGGTATCTTCTGATACTCTTGCATAACTTGCTGAATCGATAGACTTGGTATAACCAAACCGATCAATTAACACATAGATATCTTCAATTTTCACCTCTTCCACATAATCTTTATTAATAGAATTGGTTAGAAGGGTTCTACGAGGAGTATGAAATATTTTCTTATACTCTTTCAGTCGTTTTTGAATCACTTTATATAATTCTTTCGTGTCACCTAATACCTTTTTATATTCTTCAATATTATTCTTAAGTTCTTCACTTTCATCATGAAGTTTCAGAATCTCAAGACCGATTAATCTGCTGAGAGGCATTGCAAAGATAGCTTCTGCTTGTTTCTCTGTAAAATCAAAAGTACTAGCTTCTTTTTTGGATTGTGCTGATTTAAAATTAATGTCAGTCGTATCTCCGTGAATCAAACAATTTTTGGCTTGTTTTAGAGAAGAACTACCACGTAGAATTTCAATAATTAGATCAATTACATCAGTGGCACGAATCAAACCATCTACAACCTCTAAACGTTGAAGTGCTTTTTCTAGTAGATGATTATACTCCTTAGTATAGAGTTCTTCTTGGAATGTTACAAATTCCCCAATTAGTTTACGAAGAGGGAAAATTTCCGGTTGCTGCTTGTTTACTGCTAGAAAGTTAGCGCTATAAGTATCTTCTAAGGATGTTTTTTTGTATAAACCATTGAGAAGATTCTGGATATCTCGATCTTTCTTTACTTCTATCACAATTCGAATACCTTCTTTAGAAGACTCATCTCGCACATCGTATATCTCTTCAAAGACTTTATCTTTCATAAGAGTGACAAGGGCTTCTACTAGTTTAGTCTTATTACCAGCAACAGTATAAGGAATCTCTGTTACGATAATGTTATTTCTGCCATTATCGGAGGGTTCAATCTCAGTCTTGGCACGAACGCGAATCCTACCTTCTCCAGTTGCATATAATTCTGACATATCATCTTCATTTACAATATAACCACCTGTTGGAAAATCAGGAGCAGGAATGTAAGTCATAAGCTTCTCAGTAGAGATATCAGGATTATTCATATAAGCAATGACACCATCAATGACTTCACTTGGATTATGGGGTGGGATATTGGTCGCCATACCAACAGCAATGCCAGTAGTACCATTGATGAGAAGATTTGGGATTACAGCTGGTAGAACAGACGGTTCCTGCTCACTTTCATCAAAGTTCGGTGTAAATTCCACAAGACCTTTGTCTAGATTACTTAATAAAGCCACGGCCCCTGGAGAGAGGCGTGCTTCTGTGTAACGCATTGCTGCAGCTCCGTCACCATCAATAGAACCAAAGTTACCATGTCCATCTACTAAAGGAATGGATTGGGAATAATCTTCGGACATATGTACCAAAGCATC
>CAZAKD010000201.1:0-3760 GCA_964485435.1 uncultured Lachnospiraceae bacterium | reverse complement strand
GGTGCCCTTGCAACTGCATCTGGAGCAGCAGCTATCACATATGCTATATTAAATATTGCAAAAGCAGGAGATCATATTGTTGCCGCGAGTACGCTATACGGAGGAACATTTAATCTATTTAACCATACATTAAGAGATTGGGGTGTTCAGACCACATTCGTAGACCCAGATAGAATAGAAAACTTTGAGGGTGCAATTCAGGATAATACCAAAGCAATCTTTATTGAGTCCTTAGGGAATCCTGGAATTAACATTATTGATATTGAGGCAGTTGCCAACGTGGCACATAAGAATAGTATTCCTCTTATTGTAGATAATACCTTTGGAACACCGTATCTTATTCGTCCAATTGAACATGGTGCAGACGTAGTAGTTCATTCCGCAACAAAGTTTATTGGTGGCCACGGAAGTAGTCTTGGTGGAGTTATAATTGACGGTGGTAAATTTGATTGGGCAGCAAGTGGTAAATTTCCTGGATTTACTGAACCAGATCCAAGTTATCATGGGGTAAAATATGTAGAAGCCCTTGGTAATCTTGCATACATTATGAAGATTCGAGTGACATTATTGAGAGATACGGGAGCGGCCCTTTCTCCATTTAATTCATTCTTATTTATTCAGGGACTGGAAAGCCTGCCATTGAGAGTAGAAAGACATGTAGAAAATACAATTAAAGTTGCACGATTCCTAGAACAAAGTGATAAGGTTTCATGGGTAAATTATCCTGGTCTTGAAAGTAACAAGTATCATGGACTATCAAAGAAGTATTTTCCAAAAGGAGCTGGTTCTATTTTTACTTTCGGAGTAAAAGGGGGAAAAGAAGAAGCAATTAAATTTATTGATAGCTTAGAGATATTCTCTATACTTGCCAATGTTGCAGATGCAAAATCCCTTGTAATTCACCCAGGAACTACAACTCATCTACAATTGACAGAGGAAGAACAAGCGGCAGCAGGAATTACCCCAGAAACAATCCGTCTCTCTATTGGTATTGAAGACGTGGAAGATATTATAAATGATATTGCACAAGCGTTAGAAAAGGCTGTTCAATAACATAAAAAGCCACTATAATATAATTAAATATAATCTAGTAAATAAAATAATATAATAAGAAGGGAAATAATAATTATGGCAAAAATAGCAAAGAAATTAACAGAACTCATTGGGAATACACCTCTTCTAGAACTTGAGAACTATGGTAAAAAGAATAGCCTAGAAGGAAAAGTGATTGCAAAATTAGAATACTTTAATCCACTAGGAAGTGTAAAAGACAGAATAGCGAATGCGATGATTGAACAAGGACTAAAAGATGGTGTCATTAATCAAGATACAGTAATTATTGAACCAACCAGTGGTAACACAGGTATTGGATTGGCATTTGTAACTGCATCAAAGGGGCTTAAATTAATCCTTACAATGCCAGATACTATGAGTATTGAAAGAAGAGCAATCGTATCTGCATTAGGTGCAGAGGTTGTGTTAACACCAGGGGCAGAAGGAATGAAAGGTGCTATTGCAAAGGCTCATGAATTAAAAGAACAGTACGGCAATGCATTTATTCCACAGCAATTTGAGAATAAAGCGAATCCTGAGATTCATAGACAGACAACAGGTCAAGAGATTCTTCGTGATACAGATGGTAAAGTAGATTTCTTTGTATCAGGAGTAGGTACAGGTGGAACTTTAACTGGTGTAGGTGAAATTCTAAAAGAAAAAAATCCAAATGCAAAAGTGATAGCAGTAGAACCTGTAAACTCTCCAGTATTATCAGGCGGAAAACCAGGGCCACATAAGATTCAAGGGATTGGCGCAGGATTCATTCCAGGTGTTATTAATGTAGATATAATTGATGAAATAATAAAAGTTGAAAATGAAGATGCATTCGCAGCTTCAAGAGAAGTGGCTCAGACAGAAGGATTGTTAGTAGGTATCTCTTCAGGTGCAGCGATTCATGCAGCAACTGTGATCGCAAAGCGTCCTGAAAATAAAGGTAAGAATATTGTTGTATTACTTCCTGATACAGGTGAACGTTATCTTTCAACTGCATTATTTATAAAAGAATAATTGCAAATGAATAATAAATCGGTTATTATATTGTAGTAATCACGATTATTAGTTTTAAAAGACAGCCAATATAAACCTAACCTGGCTGTCTTTTTTATGATGAAAGAGGTCAATAGAATGTTAAATCAATTTTCAAGAACAGAATTACTATTTGGCAATACAGCTATGGATGCATTAAAAGGTTCAAGAGTGGCAGTGTTTGGTATTGGAGGAGTAGGATCCTATACTGTAGAAGCCCTTGCAAGAAGTGGGATTGGCACTTTAGATGTTTTCGATGATGACAAAGTATGCCTTACGAATATTAATCGCCAATTAATTGCTACTCGTAAGACGATAGGTAAATATAAGGTTGAAGTAATGAAAGATAGGGTTTTGGAAATAAACCCAAAAGCAATTGTTAATGTGTATCAATGCTTTTATTCACCAGAGAATGCAGATGAATATGATTTGTCGGTGTATGATTATATAGTAGATGCTGTTGATACGGTGACTGCGAAACTAGAACTAATTATGAGGGCAAAGGCTGCTGGTGTTCCTATCATTAGCTGTATGGGTGCTGGGAATAAACTAGATCCAACTAGATTTGAAGTGGTTGACATCTATCAGACTTCTATTTGTCCGCTGGCAAAGGTTATGAGGAAAGAGCTTCGAGCAAGGGATGTAAAAGACTTGAAAGTTGTCTATTCTAAGGAACCAGCAAAAACACCAATAGAAGATGATTCAATTAGCTGTAAAGCTAATTGCGTATGCCCACCAGGAACAGAGCGTAAATGTACGGATAGAAGACAAGTTCCTGGAAGTACTGCTTTTGTTCCTTCTGTTGCTGGACTTATTATTGCGGGAGAAGTGATTAAAGATATTACTGGAGTTCGATAATGAAAGGAGTATTATGGGAAAATATAATTTTGATACAATTATTGATAGAAAGAATACAGACTGCATAAAATATGACTTTAAGGCAGAGAGACAGATGCCTTCTGATGTGTTGCCTTTGTGGGTTGCAGATATGGATTTTGAGACAGCACCTGAGATTAAAGAGGCAATGCTTGCACGAGTGTACCACGGTATATTTGGTTATACAAAGCCTAAATCAGATTATCGAGAGACGATTATTGAGTGGATGAAGAAAAAGCACAATTGGAATACAAGACCTGAATGGTATTTCTATACTCCAGGAGTTGTGTTTGCAATAAGTATGACGCTTCAGGCGTTGACAAAAGAAGGAGATCGTGTAATTATTCAGAATCCGGTTTACTACCCTTTTACCAATGTAGTTGTGGAAAATCAGCGAAATTTAATTGTTAATCCATTGCAACACCATAAAGACCTAGATGGTAATATAAAATATACAATGGATCTAGTGGACTTTGAAGAAAAAGTAAAGAAGTATCAAGTAAAGGTTTTTATCATGTCAAATCCACATAATCCAGTAGGGAGAGTATGGACGACAGAAGAATTAGAAGCAGTGGGTGATATATGTATTCGACATGGAGTGAAGATTATATCTGATGAAATTCACCAAGATTTTATCTTTGAAGGATATAAACATATTCCATTTGCTATGATAAAACCTGAGTTTGAGGCAAATACTATTACGTGTACATCACCTAGTAAGACGTTTAATCTTGCAGGACTCCAACTATCCAACATTATAGTGAGTGATAGGGATATTCGAAATAGGATTCTAACCGAGATT
>CAZAKD010000200.1:0-3770 GCA_964485435.1 uncultured Lachnospiraceae bacterium | reverse complement strand
CAACAACATCGCTTTTAATCCACTTTTCAAAATAATGTCTTGGAATAGTTAGGATGGTGCAAGGAGTCATGGTGGATAAGGTAGATTGATAGGTGTCCAAATCTAAGATAATCTCCATACTTCCAAAACTCTTAATTGGGTGAAACCACATGTAATTATAAGAATTGCCTAGAAAACGATAATCTACAGCTTTCACAATTCCAGTCACGAGAATATATATAGTATCTACTGGTGTTTCCTCTCGGATAATAATGGTATTTTTCTTGATGTTGTTAATTTTAATGGAATCTAGTAGCCAGCGAGGAGCCTTGTTGAAAAATTTAATCAGATATTCTTTGTGCTCACCATGAAGTGAGTTGATCAGTTGAGATAATTTAGGTTGTATATCCATATTAGCGATTTTACTCATAAGAAAAACCCTCCCATACAATTTTGTCTATTGTTATAATATATTAGGAAGGTTTTTTTGTCTACATAATTATGGTTATTCTTCCATAGTGCATTCTTTCTTAATTGGTTGTTTGGACATATTCATATAAAAAATAATCTTATCAGATATCCATTGAATTGATGGCCCGGCCGTTAAAGCAGTGATTAATGTAATGATTCCGAACTTTCCACCAAGAAGTACACCTATGATAACAACTATGATATCGAATATTATTTTTACATTTTTAAACTCTTTTTTTACTTTATCTCGGATTACCATAACAAGTCCTGTAAATGGGTCTAAACCTATGTCCATAGAGATAAAGATAGCTACACCAAGATAGATTAGTAAACAACCTGTTAATCCGGCAACTAGTCTGCTTATGAAAGAATAAGATGTAAAAATAGCATTATAGATAGAAGTTCCTATATCTACAAAGAGCCCATAAGGGATAATATAGATTATAGTTCCTATATTAATATAACGTCTTCCTATCAATAGGAGTAAAGCGATAAGTGTTATATTAATAAGATTGGATACAAATCCCAATTGGCCAGCTGTTAATCCTAAAGAATGTCTCATTCCATCATATATAATACCAATTGGATCATTTCCCAATTGTGTGGAAGCATTAAAGGCAACTCCTACACCAACAAAAAATATGCCCATTAATGCAAATAAGATCTTAGCTAATTTATTATTGTTCATAATATTCCTCCTTATATTCAAGAGTATATCTTGTAAAAGAAGAATAAAAAAGGACATAAGTCATATTTAATTATATTTTCACATTTACAAAGTTAGTATTTGGCAATATAATATCATTATCTCATTAGGTAATAGAAACTACTAGGAGGTACTCTATTATGAAAAAACGTATGACTTTTATGATAATAATAAGTATTAGTTCAATTGTGATTGCATTTTATAATATTTTTATGATTTTAATCAGAGATTTTAAAAATGAAGTGAATACTATAGAGATACAGGTGGAGCGTTATGTAGAGATAAGCGATTCACTAAGCAAAATGATGACCTTATATGGAAATGACTTCTTTTTACAAGATACGAGTGAAGAATCTAAGTTTTATCCTTACATTCAATATGATGCAAGAACGAATTCCTATCACTTAGATAATATTAATGAGATAGAGGATGATAGTCAAATTGGTAATATTACTGGTCACGGAAAGATTCCCACAAAAGGGAAGGCTAAGGATGAAATTAATTTGACCTTTCAATTCTTTCAATTATTTCAAAGTATTCATGATACACTGCCAGATACAGCTTGGATCCATTATGTTAGTGATTCAGAATTCATAGGCTTATATCCATGGATACCATCTACTGACTTTTCCTATTCAGATAAAATTAAACATAATGCTTACTATTCAAGAATGCTACCAGCGAATAATCCTAAGAGGGAATCGGCTTGGGTACCTCTTTATCGAGACAATGCGGGAAAAGGACTTATAGTGACATTGACTAGTCCTATATATGATGGACAAGCATTCAAAGGCGTTGTATGTATAGATTTAACAAGCAAAAGTATTGGTAATCTTTTGGAATCCTCATATAAGGGTTATCTAATAGATGAGGTTGGTAATGTAATTGCATCTAGTAGATATGAACAGGGGGAAGATATTATAGGAATTGGTTCGATTTTACCTTATTCACGAGAAGAATGGGAATTACTTGATTCTTATAAAGATGATAAATTGTCATTTATTGATGGTAATCTAGTGTATTATATGTCAGTTACTAATGCGCCTTGGAAACTAATTTACAATATACCATTATATATTATTATTTTAAAGTCAGTGTTGTATGCTTCGCCAGTAATTTTTATCTGCTTATTACTCATTTTTGCAACAGTTCAAGTAAAAAAACAAAAAAATGCTGAGGCATTATTAACGACTTCATTAGAAGAATTGACTTCATATCAAACCATATTGGAGAATGCAGCTCATTATGATTTTTTAACAAAAGCATATAATCGTAGAGGACTACTATTAAAGTTAGAGGATAGAATCAAAGATAATCAAAATTTATCTGTTCCTATGTCATTTATAATATGTGATATTGATCGTTTTAAAAAAATTAACGATACATACGGACATTCGGCAGGAGATAAGATTTTAATAGAATTAACAAAATATCTTAAAGATTATGTAAAAGGGTTAGATGTAGTCTGCAGATGGGGTGGAGAAGAATTTGTAATACTTTTATATCGTTGTACCTATCAGAACGCTATATGGAATGCGAAGGAATTAAGAAAGGGAGTTGAAAAACTAGAAGTCATGTGGGAAGGTGTATATATACCAATTACCATGACATTTGGTGTTGTAGAATACAACTATATAGATAGCCTAGAAGAATGTATAGAAAAGGCAGATCAAGCCTTATATAAAGGTAAGGAAAGTGGAAGAAACCGTGTTGTAGGATATATGGATGGTAACACTAGTATATATGAGTAGTTCTAAAAAATGTAAGTTTGTGATAAAATAGAAATAAGTGCAATCTATCAGCAGGTAGATTAATATAAGGAGTTGGGATAATATGATAGAATATGAAGTATTAAAGACTTTATTAAGAGAAGTCAACCTAACCTCAATTACCGTACGATTAATACTTGCTATTGTATGTGGAGGACTAATTGGATACGACAGGGGTAGAAAAAGAAGACCGGCTGGGTTTCGAACCCACATTCTGGTATGTATAGGGTCTGCGCTAGTAATGATCACAAATCAATATATCGTGGAGGAGTTATCCTTTAGTGGAGACCCAACAAGGCTTGGGGCTCAAGTTATTAGTGGAATTGGTTTTCTTGGTGCAGGCACAATTCTCATTACAAACAAGCAGCAAGTAAAAGGCCTTACAACAGCAGCAGGGCTATGGGCATCAGCTTGTATGGGATTGGCTATTGGAATTGGATTTTACGAAGGAGCAATATTAGGTTGTGCTTTTATACTTGGAAGCATGACGTTATTACATCGATTTGATGATTTTGTAATGGCAAGAACCAAGCTAGTGGAAGTATATGTTGAAGTAAAATCAGTAAAAGGAATTGGGATGGTATTAGATTTTATTAAGAGTAATAATATGGAGATAACGAATCTAGAGATATCAAAATCACGTAATCCTGAGGATAATGCAGGGCTGCTCATTACGATCAAGCAACAAGAAAGAATGACTCATGACAACCTTATCTCCATGATAGCCTCAGTAGAAGAGGTTACCATGGTGGAAGAGATTGCTTAAGCAATTATTATTTAGTAAAAAGGTAAAATAAGGAATCTCATCTCTTTGTTTGGTATAATTAAAGTGTTCAACCAATAAC
>CAZAKD010000199.1:0-3771 GCA_964485435.1 uncultured Lachnospiraceae bacterium | reverse complement strand
TATCCTCCTTAAAGATTGTGAATCTCACTGGATTAAGTAATACTGAATTGAAATTACAATATGGAGCTCCCAATCTAACTGTATTGACTGAATATGATCAGAATTATACTTTATTAGTTAGAGCATTGAATTCTTGGGCTTCCTACCTTTTAGAACATGGTCAAAAGGACGAGGCAAAAATAGTTCTTGAATATGCTATCGCTTGTAATACCGATATTAAGCAGGACTACATTTCTCTTGCCCAGATATATATAGACGAATGGAAACCTGAGAACATTACTCACCTTATAGTAAAAGCAGAGTCTCTTAACTCTCTTTCGAAATTACCTATTAAAAAAGCACTAGAAGATCTATCAGATCAATCTTCCATAAGATAAGATAATCCTATCAATGAGTCTTGAAGCTTCACTTTTTGTCAAGTCTAAAATAGGGTGTTCGTGTTCTATTTTATGATACTTTAACAAATCATTCAAGTAGTTTATTTGTTTTTTTGTAATCGGCTCTAATTTTTTTATTTTGTAATAAAAAGGCTTCTTTTGAAACAATGCAGAATTGTTATCATGGAAGCTTTTTTTCAATTTACAATACAATTCATAAGTAGCTTGTGCATCGTCCAACGCCCTATGTGCATGCTTATTTATTATATTATAGTGCAAGCACATATTGGCTAAGCTTTTGCTTTTCAATTCCACGTGAAGTATTCTAGATAATTTTAGAGTATCTAGCCCATCTCTTTCATATGATATACCCATCTTTTTATAATTCACCTTAAGAAAACTATAATCAAATAATATATTATGGCCTAGTATAGGAAGATTACCTGAGAATAACATGAATTCTTTTAGAACTTCTCCAGCTTTTGGACTATCTTTTATCATGTCATCTGTAATTCCAGTCAGATCAATAATATTACTTGTTAAATCTATGTCGGGATTAATAAAGCTTTGAAAGGTGTCTTTTATTACCCCCTCCTCTATCTTTATAGCCCCAATCTCTATTATCTTATTTCTCTCTGGGCTAAGCCCTGTGGTTTCAATATCAAGTACAATATAGGAATCCATATTGTTAATCATTCCTTCTTTCTATTGGCAATAAACAAGATGGACACAGATCACATAAGAAGCATTCTTCACATTTTCTTCTTCTTGCTGTACATATTGTTCTTCCCAGCGTAATAATTTGAATATTATAACGGATCCAATTATCTCTAGGAAGAACCTCCATTAGATCCATCTCAATCTTTACCGGATCCTCATACTTTGTAAATCCCAATCTATTTGAGATTCGCTTCACATGAGTATCTACAACAATGCTAGGTTCATCATATATATTACCCCGAATCACGTTGGCTGTTTTTCTTCCCACACCAGGAAGAGTAATCAGCTTCTCAATCTCATAGGGAACTTCTCCATTATACTCCTCTATCAACTGTCGTGTACAAGCAATAATATTCTTTGCCTTGTTACGATAAAAACCCGTAGAATGGATATCCTTTTCCATCTCTGATTGACTTGCATTGGCAAATTCCTCAAGTGTCTTATATTTTACAAAGAGATCCTTCGTAACAATATTCACTCTATCATCTGTACATTGCGCACTCAGTATTGTCGCAATTAATAATTGCCAAGGATTCTCATGATTTAGGAAACAACGTATCTCTGTTGTATATTCTTGATCTAGTCGTAATAAAACTTCTTGAATTCTTTCTTTTTCTTTCTTAGTTATTCTTCTCTTAGCCATACTTTTCCTTTCCAATATGTCTAGTTTAGAGACTTTATATAATATGTTCTTGCCTCATAATTTAACGGATCCCTAAATCGATAATCATACAATACGTAGTTATCCTCTAGCATCGGCTTTTTATTATTCAGAGTCTTTAATATATCTATCCGGTAATGTTCAATATGGGTAAAGCTACTCATCTGCTTTAATGATAGTTCTTTGTAATTCTCAATTGTAGAACCAGCCTTATCTTCGTTGAGGTAAAAACTACGGTATTGTGTTTTATAAGGGCTAGGATCTAATGCAAACTCTGGCCTACTCTTTAGATTCTCTCTTAGATATAAATCATGCAATAATAGTTCACCATAGGTCATAACTTCAATCTCATATTCTTGCTCACTAAATTGTTTCATTAATAATTCTTTTACATAATCTAATAATAATTCATACCGTTTCATTCGACTGTGTTTCATCTCATTGAGATGATGCTCTGCATAATATTCACCTATAGCATAATACATATCAAACGGCGACTTGAAGAACCTCTCCAGATATTGAATACTGCTACTAAATTGTCCACTATTATAATATATCTCCACCATATCCTCAACTGACTTCAATTGAAGAACCTCATCATAACTTAACCATGGTGTACAAAGCACCTCATAAGGGGACGTACTTTTATATACAATTCCATTGTCTTTCAGATCTGAATGTATCTTAGAACCTTTTAGCACCTTAAGAAAACCAAGTTGAAACTGATCCGGTCTTAATGCATATACATCATCAAATGATTGTCGGAAGGAATCATATCCTTCATAAGGAAGTCCTGCTATTAGGTCCAGATGTTGATGAATATTCTGTCCTCTTTGAATACGTTTTACAATATGAGATAATTCTTTAAAATCCATCTTTCTGTCAATCGCTTTAATTGTAGTAGGATTCGTAGATTGAACTCCTATCTCTAGTTGAATCAAGCCTGGACGTAGGGTAGACAATAATTGAAGTTCCTCCTCTGTAAGAATATCTGCTGATATTTCGAAATGAAAATTAGTTATCCCATTATCATTGTCTTTAATATATTCCCATATAGCCATAGCATGCCTTCTATTGCAATTAAACGTTCTATCAACAAACTTTACCTGAGGTACTTTGTTATCCAAGAATATCTTTAACTCTTCCCTGACCAGATTAATATCTCGTAATCTAACTTTCTTATCTATAGAAGACAAACAATAACTACAAGAATACGGACAACCTCTGCTTGTTTCATAGTAGATTATCTTATTTTTAAATTTGCTCATATCTTCATATGGGAATGGTATTTTACTCAAGTCAAGCATTGGCCTATATGGGGTTAGGACAATTTCCTCACTTTCCCTATAAGCAATTCCACGAACCTTTGAGAGGGATTGTCCGCCTTCTACATAATATTTCATCAGCTCTAGAAAAGTTTCTTCCCCTTCCCCAATCATAATTCCATCTACATGTGGAGACAATTCTAGCTTTTCCTTTGCATCATAGGATACTTCTGGCCCTCCCAGCCAGATCTTTGATTTTGGAAGTACTTTTTTAAGATTTTCACTTATCTCATCTATCATAGCCATGTTCCAAACATAGCAAGAAAAAGCTATGATGTCTGCTTTTTCACGATAGATGTCTTGAAGTATGTCATCTGTGTAATTGTTAATCGTATATTCTACTGTTTTTATGTGTTCTCTATATTTCTTTCCATAACTAGAAAGGTATAAAATCGCTAAATTAGAGTGAATATATTTTGCATTAATTCCAACTAATAAGACTTTCATTGGTATACCACCTTTATTTTATCTTTAATCTATTATAAGTATTGTATCATAAAATTAAAGCGAGAGAACCTTTTCTAATACAATTCCAAAAGTTCTCTCATAATATCTTCTCCACTCTACAACTTGCTAAATCTCTTACTTCCACCTTTAAGTAAGTATTGATAGCATACAAATGACAGCAGTAAAACAATCACAGCTGTTCCTCCATTAACATAAAGAGAATTCTTCATACCCGATATTG
>CAZAKD010000198.1:0-3795 GCA_964485435.1 uncultured Lachnospiraceae bacterium | reverse complement strand
ATGAAGTGATTTTCACTACTTTTTTCAGCGACCTCGACGCGTCAGGTACCGTCCCTAATTACTATTGAGCACATTTCATTGTTAGAATTTCTCTCAGTGCACTTCCGCTACTGCTGTGACTTCTTACCGTCTCTAGTCCATACTTCTCTGCTTCACTCACTGCACATCGCACCATCTTATGGGAAACTGTATTGGTAAATAACACGATTAAATCTGGTTTACCTATTTGATCTTTTAGATTCCCTGACATTTGAGTGAATACCTTTGCTTTACATTTATAATTTTTGCAGATCTTCTTATATTCACAGACCATTCTATCGTGCCCACCTATAATTACTACACACATAATCTTATCCTCCTATTGTATAATTTCTTTCCCAATTCTTATGAATGATATTCTCGATACTCTCTCCGTATGCAATCATTTGAACAATTGCAACTTTTGCCTTAGTGAAGCTATCAAATGTAGCTTTTGCTTTTTGTAAATTAGAGTACACCTTCCAATATCCTGTATATATTGCATTGTGTCCCCTGTTTTCTATAAATCCGATCACGTCATCAACAGGGTAGCCTAGAAGAATTCCCATCTCATGTGGAAATTCACCTTTATCATAAGCTTTGCCTCTTTCATGCATATATTCTGTAAAACGACCAGCAAATCTTTTTAAAATCTCTGTAAGTTCTATATTCTCATATCCTAATGTATATAATAATACTGATTCTTTTATCCCACTGATGTAAGATTCCAATTGTTCCTTTTGATACACCAAATAAGTAATTCGATTTTTATCTTGATGGATCATTATATAAGAATATGGAGCGTCTTTAAAGATCTCCCTTACTTTCGATGCATTGTGATAGTTTGTGATCAATATGTTTGATATCTTGATTCCACTTAATAATGGTGCACATTGAAGAGCAATTTGTGTTTCTATATCTTGGGGATTCATCTTTTCTACAAGTTGTATTAATTCTGTACTCATACATTTCCTCCTCTAATATTGATATACATAGTTTGCGATTTTTCCAACTATATATACAAGATGAACCTACTGTTGATTTTCCATTAATGTTCATATTCGTCTTCATTATTTCTTGATAATGATTCTCATTTTCTAATAAGGGTAGCATAAATGAAACCTACTTGGATGTCAATCCTTTTTAATAAAATAGCTCAAAAAAAGAGGTTACTTACTTCTCCATGAGTTGTAAGTAACCTCTTTCTATATAAAAATTAATTCCTTATTATATAATCAAATGCACTTAATGCCGCATTCGCACCAGATCCCATAGATATTACAATCTGTTTGTATGGACTATTGGTACAATCACCAGCAGCGAATACACCCGGTATATTTGTTCCATTATGACCATCGATCACAATCTCACCCATACGGTTACGTTCAACTGTATCTCCTAACCATTCTGTATTAGGCACTAAACCAATCTGAACAAATACTCCTTGTAGTTCTACATGACCTTCTATACCTGTATCACGATCCTTATAGGTAATACCATTCACCTTGTCTTCACCGGTTATCTTCTTGGTTTCCACATTTTTAAGAACCGTTACATTAGGCAAACTATATAATCTTTGCTGTAGTACTTGGTCTGCCTTTAACTCTGGCATATATTCAAGTACAGTTACATGTCTAACTATTCCTGCAAGATCAATGGCTGCTTCAATTCCAGAGTTGCCACCACCGATAACCGCCACATCCTTACCTTTATACAATGGACCATCACAGTGAGGGCAATAAGCTACTCCTTTATTCTTATATTCCATCTCTCCTGGCACTCCTACATTACGCCAACGAGCACCTGTTGATAGAATAACTGTCTTACTTTTTAATATGGCACCATTTTCTAGTTCCACTTCAATAAGGTCTTTCTTTGTAATACCCTTAGCACGTTGTAGTTTCATAATATCTACATCATAATTCTTTACATGCTCTTCTAGTGTAGCAGCCAATTTAGGGCCCTCAATATATTGAGTTCCAATAAAGTTCTCAATACCCAGGGTTTCCTGAACCTGGCCTCCAAAGCGGTCTGCAACGATTCCTGTGCGAATCCCCTTGCGGGCAGTATATATGGCTGCACTTCCTCCAGCTGGGCCTCCTCCTATTATAAGGACATCATATGGTTCTTTATTATCATATTCAGATTTATCTGGAGCACTACTTATCTTTGCCACGATTTCTTCTAAAGTCATTCTTCCACTACCAAAGAATTCACCATTTAGATATATGGAAGGTACCGCCATAACATCCTTGCTCTCTACTTCGTCTTGATACGCCGCACCGTCTATCATAGTATGAGTAATACCTGAATTAAGTACACTCATTACATTCAACGCCTGCACTACATCTGGACAATTGTGGCAGCTTAGGCTTACATATGTCTCAAAATGATATTCTCCTTGAATATTTTTAATCTGATCCATTATCTTGTCATCCTCTTTAGGCTTTCTTCCACTTACCTGAAGAAGGGCTAATACTAAAGATGTGAATTCATGACCTAAAGGAATCCCAGCAAATATAACTCCTGTATCTTCACCAACTCTATGAATACTGAAACTAGGTGTTCTAGCTAGAGCAGTTTTCTCATAAGTAATCTTAGATGACATACTAGATATCTCTTCAACAAGAGCCATCATATCTTGAGATACATTGTCCTCTGCAACACTAACTTTGATAAGGACATCATTTTCCATGAGTTTTAGATATTCTGCTAATTGTTCTTTAATCTCATTGTCAAGTATCATATTATCACTTCCTAAATCTTTCCTACAAGATCAAGGCTAGGTTTAAGAGTTTTTGCTCCCTCTTTCCATTTTGCAGGGCACACTTCTCCTGGATTATTTCTAACATATTGTGCCGCCTTAATCTTGCTTACTAGAATCTCTGCATCTCGTCCTATATTGCCAGCATTAATCTCAACTGATTGGATAATTCCATCTGGATCTATAATAAATGTTCCACGGTCTGCAAGTCCATCTTCTTCTATTAATACATCAAAGTTGCGTGATAATGCGTGTGATGGGTCACCAATCATTGTATAAGTAATCTTGTTAATCGTTTCTGAACTATCGTGCCATGCCTTATGTGTAAAATGTGTATCAGTTGATACGGAATATACCTCTGTATCCAGTTTTTTAAGCTCATCATAGTTGTTCTGTAGATCTTCTAATTCTGTTGGGCATACAAATGTAAAGTCTGCTGGATAAAAACAAACAATGCTCCATTTACCTTTAAAATCTTCCTCAGTAACCTCTACAAAATCCCCGTTCTTATAAGCCTGTGCTTTAAATGGTATTACTTCTTTTCCTACTAATGACATAATCAATTACCTCCTGTTTTTAATGTTTTTTATTTTTAGTATCTTATTATATAGTTTATATCAATAATGAGATTCATTATCGTTACTGATATCTTAGCTTATTTCATTATTTATGTCAAGTGTAATTTCTAATCTTTTTTTAATTGACTTCTATCTCTGTCATGTTATCATAAAAGTATATTTTTTATTAAGAGGAGGTTTTTCATGAATAAGTTTAAGCTTTATGGCGTACCCGCTGTTATTCTATGTACCATTGGTTTTATATTTTACTATATAACTTTACCAGCAATTAACATTCACTCATCAGGATTTTGGTTCTTCCTAATCGGAGTTGCCCTTTTAATTACATCAACGTTAGGAGCAACATTGTCACCAAAGAATATTTTATTTAAAATAAGTGGATCTATACTAGGTTTTCTTGTGGTTGTGTTAGTAATAGGAAGTCTTCTATCTTCA
>CAZAKD010000197.1:0-3803 GCA_964485435.1 uncultured Lachnospiraceae bacterium | reverse complement strand
GTAATTCTTCTAGGAAGAATTTTACCTCTTTCAGATACATATCTTTTTAATTTATTAACATCTTTATAATCAATGCCTGTATGATTCTTATCAGCACAGAATACACATACTTTTTTTCTTCTGCGTCCGCCTCTTCTCCTCATTGGAGAATCGCCTCTGTCGCTTCTATCATTTCTGTTAAATGCCATAACATGACCTCCTTATCCATAATATAATCTTGGAACCTAATTCTCTACAAATATATACTTATATTAGTTAAACGGTAATTCTTCATCAATACCATCAGGTATATTCATGAAGCCATCACCAGCCGCTTGACTTGGCATAGGTCTAGAACCTTGTTGATAATTGTTAGAGTCTCCGCCACTTGCATTCTTACTTTCTGCAAATTCCATCTCATCTACCATAATTTGAACAGAATATACCTTCTGTCCTTCTTTATTCGTATAATTATTGTTCTCAACTCTACCAACAATAAGCATCTTTGTACCTTGCTTTAAATAGCGCTCTACAAATTCTGCTTGTTTACCAAAGGCTGTGCAGTTAAAGAAATCTGCTTCTGCCTCACCCTGTCTTTTAAAACGGCGATCCACTGCAAGTGAGAATCTTGCAATTGCAAGTGCATTCTCTCCTTGAGAGTATCTTATCTCTGGGTCTCTCGTAAGTCTACCCATTAAAATGACCTTGTTCATAAGGATAACCTCCTTCTGTTAAGCGTCTTGTCTTATGCATAAATATCTGATTACTGGTTCCATAATACGAAGTCTTTGTTCGATTTCTCCTGGACAAGTAGAATCTGATTCGAATTGGATGAAGTAGTAGAATCCTTCTTTCATCTTGTTGATTTCGTAAGCTAATCTCTTCTTACCCCAATCATCAACTTTAGTAATTGTACCGCCAAATCTAGCAATTAATTCTTTTACTGACTCTACAGCTGCTTCTTTAGCTTCATCTTCGATTTTTGCATTTACAACTAAGGCTAATTCATATTGATTCATAGTTGCGTGCACCTCCTTTTGGTCTCTGGCTCTTCATCGTAATCCATGGTTTGTACCACTTTATTACTATAAGAACAAGGAATAATTATTATAATATATCACAAATCAATATATTAACATAGATTTCAATAAAAATCAAGTGTTAGTTTTCTTTATTCTTCCTTTTGTCGGACTCCTCTGATATTCTTCTCCACTTGTTTTCTTGGTATCATCACTTGATGACTACATCCTAAGCATCTAAGTCGAAAGTCCATACCCACACGAAGAACTTCCCACTCATGGTTTCCACAAGGATGTTGTTTTTTCATTTTGATAATATCGCCAATCTTTATATCCATATTACATATCCTCCTTACTTTTCTTCACTCAAGCTCATTATATCTAGTTTATGATATTTTCTTGTTTGATTCAATATTATTTTATTATCAGATCTAACATTTAACTCTTGACACCTCAAATCTACGTGCTATAATATCAATATCGCATAATGTAGTTTTCAAAACCACATGAGAATTTCTGTATATTAGAAAATTTACATACATAAAGGAGGCTAACTTATGACAAATATCAAAAAAATAAAAGATCCAGGTAGCGCTATTACTCATTTTATCGGTATGCTTATGGCATTATTCGCTGCTACACCATTATTAATTAAGGCTAGTCGTAAACCAGATCTTGTCCATCTCATTTCCCTAAGCATCTTTATTATTAGCATGATTTTACTTTATACTGCAAGCACTTTATATCATACCTTCAATTTATCAGAAAAGATAAATCGTAGGCTAAAGAAATTAGACCACATGATGATATTTGTACTTATTGCTGGGACATATACGCCAATCTGTCTAATTGTGTTATCTGGAGCAGTGGGAACTGTAATGCTTATCTTAATATGGTCCATAGCACTTTTGGGAATTATACTTAAGGCTTTCTGGGTATACTGTCCAAAATGGGTTTCTTCCGTTATCTATATTGTTATGGGTTGGACCTGTGTCTTGTCCTTTACTCAACTTATATCAGCCCTTCCAACAAAAGCATTTATATGGCTCTTAGCTGGTGGTATTATCTATACTATTGGTGGTGTCATATATGCACTAAAACTTCCAATCTTTAATGGAAAGCATAAGTACTTTGGATCACATGAAATCTTCCATCTATTCTGTATGTTGGGTAGTTTCTGCCACTTCATGCTTATGTACCAGTTCGTTGCCATTATGCCTATTAATTAGTTTTAACTTCTCCGTTCGAGACATTTTCTTAATTGCATATTCTCTTTTCAATGCTTCCTCTTTGCTAGCATACTCTTCATAGTACACAAGGGTGATCGGACTTCTACCCCTTGTGTATTTTGCACCTCTTCCATTATTATGGTCGTCCATTCTTTTCTCAAGATGATTTGTCCACCCAGTATATAACGTATCATCCTTACATCTAATAATATATGTATAGTTCATAACTTCTCCTATCTTGTAAAACAAGTAAGTCCCTCCAGTTGTATTAACTAACATGATGAGATTGGAACTTACTTGAATAATATATCTATAGAAAGCACCCGAAAAAACTTGTATTTTAATAAAATAAAACGGAAATACGGTATATAACATATCGGCTGCGCATTTTCAAAGATATGTACTTCCGCCTTATTCGTTTCAACTATAATATATTATACTACATTTTCTGTTTTGTGTTCCATAAAACAAGCCCTGCCTTTACATTTTTAAGGCAGGGCTTATCTTTTATCTAAGCAACAACATTGGGTCTACGGTTTCTTCCTTCTCTAGAACTTTAAAGTATAGGTTATCCCCTTCAACCAGATAATACTTGGTTGGTTCTGCAACGACTCCAATCTTATCGCCTTCTTCTACTACATCACCAACATCAACTGTAAGGTCTTTTAACTGTCCATACACTAGGCTATAATCTTTTCCAATAGACATTGTTAAGGTTAAGCCAGTTTCCTCATTGGTAGTAATTTCAGTTATAATACCCTTTGCTCCACTGATTACTTCTGTTCCTGCCTTACTTCCAATTAGAATAGCAGGATTACATTTATATTGCATCAGTGTCTCATAGTATACAACCTTATCCATACTATACTTAAGGATTACATCTGGATTACCTTTGATTGGCCAAAGTATACCCTTATCCTCTTGAAAGTTTAGCTTCACCCCAGTTGATGGATTCATAACTGGCACAGTTTCTTCTTGAACTTTCTTTTCTTGTGTGGCAACTTCCGTATTCTTAGGTGCCTCTTTCGCTTTTTCTTCACCTGTAGAGGCATTCTCTGATACAACGATATCATTCTCTAACAAACTATCTTTCTCATTTGCTTTTGACTGATTATCCGTCTTTGCCATATCTCGCTGCTCTTGTTTCGCATCTTCCAGGCCAGTTTTATCAGTACTAGATTTCCCCTGTTCAACTTCGGCCACATTGGTCAAAGGCTCATTTAGATCTACTAAATCCTCTTTCCTGTTGTTGGTAACACTAACATATACTGCTACAATTACAATTACTGCGCATACTCCTACCAGTAAAGAGATATAAAAATTTTTACCTTTAAAATATGCAGATGTATCTTCCTTTTTCACTATCATCACCTCTGTTTATATCTTTTCCAGAAAAATGATGATTATACAAGAAGATCATACATTTTATTATAAAATATTTCTTATACTCTTTTTAGAAATTCCTTGGTTCTTTCTTCTTTCGGAGAATCAAACATCTCCTCTGGCGTACCTTCTTCTACAATAACTCCTTTATCCATAAATACAACTCGATCTGCTACTTCTTTTGCAAATCCCA
>CAZAKD010000196.1:494-3808 GCA_964485435.1 uncultured Lachnospiraceae bacterium | reverse complement strand
TGCGCCTTGGTTAAATACATTTGCAGATCTTATGAATCTACTTTTGTGTTTCTTCGTACTACTTTTTGCCTCATCCACTATTGATGATACAAAATATGAGCAGTTGGTTAACTCATTTTCCACTACCTTTTCTGTGCTTCAAGGGGGAGGACAAGGTGTTAGTGACGGCGTGTTAATTTCAGCAGGTGCCTCGCAATTGAATAACCTTGGAGAATATTATACCAACATGGGTGAAGAGAGTGAAAAAAGTGAGGAAGAAGAGACGGATCTGCTAGATGAATATCAAGAACAACTAAAAGCAGTGGCTGAAGAAAATTATGATAAATTATCTGGATTGAGTGATAAAAAGAAATTAGATGATTCTATAGAGATTGGAATGGATCAGAATTATCATTTTATTAAGATTTCATTGAATGGTGGAATATTATTTGATTCAGGTCAAGCTGATATAAAGAAAGAAGCCGTTCCCATATTGAGTAAGGTTGGAGATGTTCTTAAGAACTTTGAAGATCATCAGATTGTTATAGAAGGACACACAGATAATATTCCTATATCTAATGCTAAATATAAAAATAATTTATGGTTGTCTACTGCTAGAGCTGCAACAGTACTAGAATATTTTATTGATGAGAAGAGATTCAGCCCTGAACATCTTGAGTCTAGTGGACGAAGTGAGTATGCACCAGTTGCAACCAATGATACTCCTGAAGGCAGGGCAAAGAATAGAAGAGTTGAGATAAAGATATATAATGAAGTAAGTAAAATGAACGAGTAGGAGACCAATCTCATGAAGAAAAATTTATTATCTATTATTGTAATCGCATTATGTGTAATTAATGTTATATTTTCAGCAGTTATCGTATTTTCTGTTGTACCAACTTCAAACAAGACCAATCAACTAATGACTCAAGTTGCATCTATAATTGATTTAGAACTAGAATCACCATATGGGGATGGGTCCAACCTTAGTGTTGAAGATATATATATTCATGATATTGAAACACAACTTACTGTGAATCTTAAGAGCGAACCAGGAGACAACGAGCTTCATTATGCAATCTTTAATGTTTCGCTATCCATAGACACTACCTCCAAAGATTACAAGAAGTTAAGTCCAACAGTTGCAACCAACGAGAAGATTATCTTAGAACTTGTGTCAAATGTGTATTCTAATTATACTTCAAAAGAAGCATTATCCCAACAAGACGAGATAAAAAAAGACGTTTTAAGTAAGTTAGAACAATATTTTAAATCTGATTTTATTGTTAACATATCTTTTAGTCAATTAGTAGTTCAATAACTACATGTTGATAACTTTATATAGCGATATATAGATAGAGTATTGAAATAGTTTTTTTGCTTTATATTGTAGAATAGATGTGGTATGATTATATATTATAATGTAGAATAATAGTATATATTGTGAAAGATAAAAGAATCTGCATAACAAGATTTGGGAGGTGATAATAATGGGTGATGTTCTATCCCAAAATGAGATAGATAATCTTTTGGCGGCCATTAGTAGTGGAGAACTAGATACGGATGAATTAAAAGAAACAGGTGAAAAACAGGTAAAGAATTATGATTTTGCCAGACCATCAAAGTTCTCAAAAGAGCACCTTCGAACCCTAGAGATAATATTTGAACATTATGGTAGGTTGCTTTCAACTAACTTACCAGCTTATTTACGTAAAAATGTTCAGATTGAGGTTGTGAATTCAGAGGCAGTAACTTATTCGGAATTTTCTAATGCCTTGTCTAATCCTGTATTATTAGGAATAGTGAATTTTGCCCCATTAGACGGCAATATTTTAATTGAATTGGCAGATAATCTAGGTTATACAATTATTGATAGGATGTTGGGTGGGAATGGTATTCCATTAGATCGATCTAGAGATTTTTCTGAGATTGAATTAATCATAATTGAAAGAATTATGAATGTAGCAACCAATCTACTCCGAGATCCATGGCAGAATGTTATTAATATTGAACCAAGATTAGAAAGAATTGAAACAAACTCACAGTTTGCTCAAATCATTTCTCCAAGTGAGATGACGTCAATCGTTACAATGAACATCAAGATTGGTAATGTGGAAGGACTTATGAATGTGTGTCTTCCATATGCTTGTTTAGAGCCTGTGATAGATAAGTTGAATACGAAGTATTGGTTCTCGACAATGAAAGAAAAGGATGATAAATCTTATGAAGAGATTATTGAGGTTGGAATATCTAAGGCAAAGATACCAATTCGGGCTGTATTAGGGAAAAGTTCAATCTCAGTAAATGATTTTGTGAATCTTTCAATGGGAGATATTATTCGTTTAGATACAAAAGTGGATGAAGAACTAGAGATATATGTTGGCAATATTAAGAAATTTACAGCCTTACCTGGAGCTTCGAAAGAAACTTATGCGGTAAGAGTTACATCAATTATAAAGGAGGAGTAATAGGGGCATGGATGGTATGTTATCACAAGAAGAAATTAATGCTTTACTGAATGGAATAAGCTCAGATGATAATACAACAGAAGCTTCTAATGCTGGAGACACTCAAGTTAGAAGTGATATAAAAGAACCTCTTACTGCTGATGAGAGAGATGCAATTGGCGAAATCTCTAATATTAGTATGGGTACAGCATCTACTACATTATCAACTTTGGTGAATCAAAGAGTTACAATAACAACTCCAGTTGTATCATATGCAACTTTAGATGATTTATCAGATAATTATGATAGACCTTGCGTGTTTATACAGATTGCATATAAAGAAGGGTTAGCTGGTAATAATATTCTAATTTTAAAAGAAATTGATGCAAAGATTATAACTGATTTAATGATGGGGGGAGATGGCACCAATACCACGGAAGAACTATCAGAGCTTCATTTAAGTGCTATCTGTGAAGCAATGAATCAGATGATGGGATCAGCATCAACATCTATATCATCTATGATTAAAAAAAGGGTCGATATAAGTCCGCCCGTAGCAAGTCTGGTTGACCTTGACGATATCATTGATGCAAAGAATATTAATCAGTTTTTGGAAGGAACTTTTGTAAAAGTATCTTTTAAGATGGAGATTGGAGACCTTGTTAATAGTGAATTAATGCAACTTTATCCATTTGACTTTGCTAGAGAACTGTATCATAATTTTAGTGAGATTCACAACAGTGAGATGTTAGGTAAAGATTCAAGTCAAGGTGAAGTACCTCAGGCAACACCGCAGCTAGCGTCTCAGGCAGCAGCTCAATCTCAGCCAATGATGCAACAGCCAATGACACAACAACCAATGACACAACAACCAATGACACAACAACC
>CAZAKD010000196.1:0-411 GCA_964485435.1 uncultured Lachnospiraceae bacterium | reverse complement strand
TGGATCTAATAGTTCAGTTCAGAAAGAAAACATTGATTTGATTATGGATGTTCCTTTAGAAGTAACTGTTGAGCTAGGAAGATCTAATAAATCAATTAAAGAGATCCTTGAATTTGCGCCTGGTACGATTATTGAATTGAATAAATTGGCGGGGGAACCGGTAGATGTATTAGTTAATGGTAAATTTGTAGCAAAAGGTGAAGTAGTAGTAATTGAAGAGAGCTTTGGTATTCGAGTAACAGAAATTATTAACTAGAATATTTGATGATATATATTCTAGAGTATTAATACAAGATAAATAAATTAACAATAGTATCAATTCTATTGAATATTATGAAATGACAGGAGAGATATAGCTATGGCAAAAAGTATATTAATTTGTGATGATGCTGCATTTATGAGAATGATGAT
>CAZAKD010000195.1:1973-3849 GCA_964485435.1 uncultured Lachnospiraceae bacterium | reverse complement strand
ATTATCACTATTAATAACTGGTATTGGAGCTACATCAAAATCTTCTGGAGTCTTAGCATCAGTTAAAATAGAGCCACCCATCCAGCTTCCTGTAATATACATAGGAACTGTTCCATTATAAAAATTTGCACTTGCTTCATCATTAGATAAACCTGTAGCACCCTCTAAAAAAGCTCCCATATCCACTAACTCTTTAATCTTAGTTGCTGATGCTAAAAAGTCAGGGTCATTATAACTTACACCATTTCTTGTAATTGCTGCTACAGTTTTCTCTGGGCCTGCCGACTTTAAAGTAAGAGCATCATGTGTCATCGCAAGTACCCAAGTATCTTTTACACTGATTCCAATAGGCGTTATATCCTTCGCTATAAATGTCTCACACACATTAGATAATTCATCCCATGTTGTAGGTGCTTTTAAACCTAACTCATCAAACATCGCCCTATTATAAAATAATGCTGAAACTGGAGTTGTATAAGTTGAACCATATACTACACCATTATAAGTCGCATTACCCAATGCTGCTTCTGATAACTGTGCTTTATATTCGTCAACATAATATTCGTCTAAAGGTAATATCTTTCCTGATTCCACAAAAGATTTAGAGAATCCACCACCCCATGTATAGAATAGATCTGGAAGTTCATTTGCAGCTACTGCTGATTTGATCTTTGTCTTATAAGATTCATTCTCAAAAGTCTCATGAACAATTGTAATACCTGGATGTGCTGTTTCGTAATCCTCAATAGCTTGTGTATAAGCACGATTAAAAGAGTCACTTTCTGTTGCAATACTCCACAATTTCAGCTGAATCTCTTTGTCTTTACTTGAACCTTCATCAGAAGAGGTCTCATCCTTTACAGTATCTGTTCCCCCACTAGTACTAGCTTCTTCTTTATTTCCACCACAAGCTGTTAGTGAAAATGCAAGTACCAAACTCAACCCCATTGCTACTAGTTTCTTTAAACTTTTTTTCATATACCTTTCCTCCAATACATTTGATGGCTTTATTATATATAATATCACATACATATTTGAACGTATAATTTTTACACTTTTAAGTAATTTTTTTACTTAGCAAGTTGATCCCTTTATAAATGCAGAGAAGTATGTTCGGCAATAAAAAACACCGACAACACAGATATAATCTGTAAAGTCAGTGTTCAAGGTACTCCTTTATTATCATTTGACATGCTTGATTTTATTCAATATACATATCCATCCATATTACTGCTCATAAGTTCTGCCTGCTTAATAACAATATCAACTGCATCCAGAGCCTTTTCAGGTGGATACTTATATTTTCTTAGCAATCTTTTAACCATTCTTCTCATTGCTGCTCTTGCAGACTCTTTCTTATCCCAATCAACAGTACGATTCTTTCTAATCATCTCCGTAAGTTCTTGAGCCATATCAATTAATACTGAATCTTTCATCTCTTCAAGCACTTTGGGATCTGCGACCAATGCTTCATAAAATGCAAACTCTTCTACAGTTAGACCTTTTTCTTCTCCCTCTGAATATGACTTCATCATTTCCTGTGAGAGTTTTAAAAGTTCCTCAATTACTTCTGCACTTGTAATTAATCTATTATTATATTGCTTCATCAATCTCTTCATTTTGTCAGAGAATAACCCTGCTCTTACTACACCCGTCCTACTCATTACCTTGATATTATCTTCTAATAATTTACGTAAAAGTTCTGCGGCGATATTTTTATGCTTCATATTACGAATGTTTTTCATATACTCTTCTGATAGTATTGATATTTCTGGATTCTTTTTGCCTGCTTCTGCAAATATATTAATAACACCTTCCTGCTGAATTGCCTGTTCAAGAATGGCTTCTATTCTAGAATTTACTTCATTGGAAGTTA
>CAZAKD010000195.1:0-1963 GCA_964485435.1 uncultured Lachnospiraceae bacterium | reverse complement strand
CTCTACCAGGAGTTACTTTGCATACGCCAGCTTTGACACCTTTATAATACTCAATTTCCTTTTTCTGATCATCAGATAGCAAGCTTCTACATAGTGTTTCTGCTTGACTAAGAGCTGTTGATTCACGTATAAATATTTTCTTTTCCTCTTCCTCGTGACCAAGTATATAGTTAACTCCTTTTAAAAGAACTTCTAGTCTTGCTTTATTAGAATCACTAAAGAATGAGGTAAAATCAAATCCATAAAAGAAATCTCTCATTATTTCAAGCTTTTCAAGTGCTATATTTAGAGCTTTACTTAAGTCAGGCACCTTATCAACATCTCGCTTGGTGTATTGACTTAGTGCATTTTTAAGTTCCGCTGCCATACCAATATAATCAACAATTAGACCAGCTTCTTTATCTTTGTACACTCGGTTAACCCTTGCAATTGCTTGCATAAGGTTATGACCTTTCATAGGTTTATCAATATACATAGTTGCCATAGATGGTATGTCAAATCCTGTAAGCCACATATCAACAACAATAGCTATCTTAAATTCACTCTTCTCATCCTTAAATTCATATGCTAGTTCCTTACGATATTCTTTATTACCAGTGATATCATGCCACTCTTCATCATCCTTGTTGCTTTCAGTTAATACTACCTTAATTAGCTTGTCCCAGGCAGGTCTCTTCTGTAGTATTACTTTATAAAGATTAATTGCTATTCGTCTTGTCATGCAAACAATCATTGCTTTTCCTGAAAGGACATATCTTCTATCTTCATAGTGTGCAATAATATCATTTGCTAGCATATCAAGTCTTTGACTTGACCCTATAATCGTTTCAATCCTTGATAGATCTTTCTTTGATTTCTCCAAGATTAACTCCGAAGTTTCATCACTCATCTGTTTATATTCTTCGTCAATTTGTTTTAATATGTTTTCATCTAGCTTTAGCTTTGCTGTTCTATTTTCATAATATATTGGTACTGTTGCTCCGTCTTCAACCGCTTGTGTCATATCATAAATATCTATGTAGTCGCCGAAAATTTCAACGGTAGACTTATCGTCCATATCTATTGGTGTTCCTGTAAATCCTATAAATGTTGCATTAGGCAATGCATCTCTCATATTTTTTGCATATCCATATTTCCATTCACCAGTATCTCTATCTAGCTTTGCATCAAGACCATATTGAGAACGATGAGCTTCATCTGCTATGAAAATAACATTCTTTCTATCTGTTAATATTTCAGCACTTTCCTCAAACTTCTGAATGGTAGTAAATACAATGCCACCTGCTTTTACCTTTAACAATTCTTTTAAGTTAGCCCTATCTTTTGCCTGTTTTGGTTCTTGACGTAATAGTAACTTAGAACAAGTGGTAAATGTATTAAAAAGCTGATTGTCTAGATCATTGCGATCAGTTAGCACTACAATTGTAGGATTTTCAAATTCCGGATTGCTTACGATTAGTCCAGTATAAAATACCATGGAGAAGCTTTTTCCACTTCCCTGGGTATGCCATACAACACCTACTTTTCTATCATTATTGTCTAATGCTTGACTAGTCCTAGCTACTGCTTTTTTCACTGCAAAATATTGATGATATCCTGCTACGATCTTTACTGTTTTGCCTTTTATCTCTTGGAACATAATAAAATTGCGAATAATATCAAGCAGGCGTCCCTTTTGAAACACACCTTCCATCAACACACTAATTGAATTAAAATCACTTGTTGGTGATTCACCATTCATTGATTTCCATACCATATACCTTGTATAATCTGCTGTAATTGTTCCCATACTGGCATTTACCCCATCTGAAATAACATTAAAAGCGTTATAGTGAAACAAAGAAGGTATGTCTAACTGATAATTTTTCACTTGATTATAAGCATATTCCATTGTAGCATCTTCATTTACTGCACTTTTTAGCTCAAATAGTACCATTGGAATACCATTAATAAAGACTATAAT
>CAZAKD010000194.1:0-3872 GCA_964485435.1 uncultured Lachnospiraceae bacterium | reverse complement strand
TTTTTAGGGTATATAGATTAACTCTTCATATTTATATGAGGAGTTTTTTTGTTATATTTATTTCATGTCTTTTGCCTAATCTAAAAGTATTGGTAGAAATATAGAGTATATAATTGTATAATAAATATATTAATGTAACCATGTTGTACGAGGAGGATTAGATATGAAATGCTTTAGACGATTTGGGATTATTGTGATATTACTAGTAATATCTCTCGCTACATCAGGCTGTAAAGGAAAAAAGATAGAAGAACCCCATCTTACAATTATAGCTAACGATCAAGAATTAAAGGGAATTTATTATGGAAATCACTATAACGAAACTCGCGAAGATATAGAGAAAAGACTAAAGATGGTTATGGAAGATAGTAAATTAGAAGATATCCCTTATGTAGCCATAAACGATACAATTACTATAGAAACAGATAATTTTAAAACAGATGAGTTTAAAGTATTTGATTATATATTGAATCAAACAGGAGAAATTCTTTATTACGAGTTGGGTCAAAAATCAACGATTGCGGTTGAGTATGGAAAATCAACAATTGTATTACCTACTAATATGGCTTTTAGTCTTAGTTCTAATAGTGAAGACTATCTGCCAGGTAGGACTCTTCGATGTTTTGTGCTTAGATCAGAGATGAATGATTCTACATTCACTTTTGCATTTATTCTAAGAACGGATCCTAACTAATTACGAAATACTAAAGGCTAATTAAATACAACAGAAAGAGTAGATATTAAATAATGAAAATAACATCAGGTAAATTCATAGGGCACCTTTTAGCAACATTCACAATAACAATATGGGGAACAACATTTATTATAAGCAAAATATTACTTGAGGAATTCTCTTCTTTACAAGTCATGATAATGCGCTTTATTATAGCGTATATTACACTTTTTTTCTTAAATCATAAGGTTCAAAAAACTTCATGGAAGGAAGAACTCTCATTTTTATCCCTTGCAATTACAGGGACAACCATTTACTTTCTATTTGAAAATAAGGCGCTTACGCTTACCTTTGCGTCAAATGTAAGCATAATTCTATCAGTGGCACCAATATTAACAGCTATACTGGCTCATTTTTATACGAAAGATGAGAAGCTGAATGAAAAGATATTGTTAGGGTCTATTGTAGCATTTGCAGGAGTAGCTTTAGTTGTATTCAATGGTACGGTAGTATTGCAACTTAATCCAATAGGTGATCTTTTATCCTTGGGAGCTGCATTTAGTTGGGCAATCTATTCGGTGATCTTGAAGAAACATGTAAATCAATATGATTCCCTCTATTTAACTCGTAAGGTTGTGTTTTACTCCATTATAACAACACTACCAATGTTGCTATTTGAAGGAAAGCCATTTCCATTTAATGAATTAAAGAATCCTCAATTTATGATGAGTTTATTGTTCTTAGGGGTGCTAGGTAGTGGAATATGCTATGTAGCATGGAGCGTTGCATCAAGAAAACTTGGAATTATAGCAACTAATAATTACATATATTTATCACCATTTGTAACAATGGCCTCTGGAAGTATATTCCTTGATGAAAATATTAATGTTATGGGTTTTACAGGTGCATTATTAATTATTAGTGGTGTCGTTGTCGCAGGTATGAAAAGTAATATTAGGATAAAGAAGATTGAAGGTATAGAACTTGATTAACCCTGATATGAAAGGAAGAGATGATTATGATAACTGTTAGACTAGGGAATACCGAAATTATAGCAAATAAGAATGGCTTTGGTGCTTTGCCAATACAAAGAATAAACAAGGATGAAGCGAAAAAATTATTATTAAAAGCATACAGCAATGGTATTAACTTTTATGATACAGCAAGATTTTATACTGATAGCGAAGAAAAGATAGGTTATGCCTTAAGTGATGTTCGAGATGAAATCTATATTGCTTCTAAAACCATGGCTACTAATGTGAAAGATTTCTGGGAACAATTATATGAATCATTGAATATGTTAAAAACAGATTATATTGATATATTTCAGTTTCATAATCCAAGCTTTTGTCCTAAAGTAGGAGATGGTACAGGCTTATATGAAGCTATGTTAGAAGCTAAGAATAAGGGGCTTATAAGGCATATTGGAATTACAAACCATCGAATTAAGGTGGCGATAGAGGCAGCTCAATCCAATCTATACGAGACAATACAGTTTCCGTTTAGCTATCTAGCTACAGATGAAGAGTTAGGACTAGTAAAGTTATGCAAAGACAATGAGATTGGATTTATAGCCATGAAGGCATTGGCAGGTGGTCTGATCTCTAATTCAGCTGCAGCATATGCATATCTGGCCCAATATGATCATGTTTTACCTATATGGGGTGTACAAAGAGAAAAAGAACTTGACGAGTTTATATTATATAATGAACATCCACCTGTTTTAAATGAAGATTTGAATGGAATGATACATCGTGATAAAAAGGAATTGAGGAAAGATTTCTGTAGGGGATGTGGTTATTGCTTACCATGTCCATCAAATATAGATATTCCCACCTCAGCTAGAATGTCATTAATGATTAGACGTGCTCCCACATCTGTATATTTAAATGAGAATTGGATAGAAATGATGAAGAGAATAGACGACTGTACACATTGTAATCACTGTAAGAATCATTGCCCTTATGGATTAGATACACCAAAACTCTTAGAAGATAATTGGAAGGACTATCAGACGTTTATATCATAGAACATAGAACAGATAAGTATATAGCAAACTACAATGTAAGCTTAACTTTATATATTTGGATTATTTGCAGTTAAAGTATTTACGAATAAGGTTAAGTAGTTCTGTACAGTTATACATAATGTTTACCTCCTATAAAAGATTTCTCTTGGAACACTTATAAGTATACCACTCTATCCCTGTTTTGAATACAAGTAAGTAATGGTTTCAGAGGAAATATTAAGAAGATATTACGGAAATGTTACAAGACTGTTTGGGGACGGTACCTAATGCATTAGGTACCGTCCCCAAACAGTTATTCTTCGTCCACGATGCCTTCAAGAACATGAATTAGGTCATGGATAGAATTAAGTTTCACATCTTTTTCAAGTATTATATTTTGTAATTCTGGAGAGAGAGTATCGAATTTCTCTTTAATTGCTGGAGCTACATAAGTCATATCATCACCTCGTTGATAGTATCTCCAAAGTTGATTTATAACATACAATGGATAATAAACATATTTGATTTCATTGAAACATATTATATTATCAAAGGAAGTAAGAATGTGAGATTATTGATGGCATTTGAAGATAGTAAAACATATCAAAATCTGCTGAACGCATACATGGGTAAGTTAATATCTAGCTCAAAATATGATATATATAGTGCTACAGCAAGGCGGGAGGGATATATTGATATTAGTAATTCAATTGACATAATTGCAGAAAATGAACTACAACATGCTATTGTGTGGCTCAGAAAATTAAATAATAATAATTTACCGAATACATTAGAGAACCTTCAGAGTGCAATTACAGAAGAGAATAACTTTAGTATGAATTTATATCCGGAATATGCAAGAATTGCGCGTGAAGAAGGATATGATGATATCGCCAATATTTTTATTGGAGTTGCCAATATTGATCTTGCCCACGAATTAAAGATTGAAAATATTGCTAATGATGTAGAGCGAAATGAAGTGTTCTGCAAACAAGATAATAGTTTATGGATATGTACAGTATGTGGTAATATAATGGGAGGTAAATGTGCGCCTGAAATATGCCCCGTATGCGGATATCCTCAAGGGTTTTATAAAGAGTATAATGAAGTATGCTAGATAAGTCGAAAGAATTACAAATAAATAAAAAGCCTTACAAAACATTGAGTTGTAAGGCTTTCTTTTTATTACAG
>CAZAKD010000193.1:3011-3891 GCA_964485435.1 uncultured Lachnospiraceae bacterium | reverse complement strand
TTTTGAGGTATTTTTCTATCCTTTTTTGGGAGAATTTATTAGTGTAAATATGTCTCGCTTGTTATTAATGAATGTTCCGACGAGTTTAGGTGTTGTATTGTCTGTCTTCTTGATGGGGGTTGGAGTTTATGTCCTTAGAAATGGGGAAGTAGACGAATAATGTGATTGCAATTATAAAGAAATTAACATACAATATGATAGTATGTAGGAAATGTTAGGTTTAATGTAGGCATACGAAGGAATGGGATGTGAACTATGGATATTATTAGAGCTCAGGACTTGTCTTGTGAATATATTAGAAGAAATGAAGAGGGTGAAGTTGATTCTATCAATCAAGCTATTGATGGGATTAATTTTAATATTAATAAAGGTGATTTTGTTGCTATATTAGGGCATAATGGTTCTGGAAAGTCTACTCTTGCTAAGGCGATTAATGCGATTATTAGTCCATCTGATGGTACTTTGTGGGTTAAGGGTTATGATACTAAGGATGAAGATAAAGTCTGGGATATAAGACAATCTGCGGGGATGGTTTTTCAGAATCCTGATAATCAGATTATAGCTACAGTGGTGGAAGAGGATGTTGGGTTTGGTCCTGAGAATATTGGGGTGCCAACAGAGGAGATCTGGGAGAGAGTGGAGAGAAGCTTACGTGCTGTTGGTATGTTGGAATATAGGAAGCATTCTCCTAATAAATTGTCTGGCGGACAAAAGCAGAGAATAGCTATTGCGGGAATTATGGCGATGCAACCGGAATGTATTGTATTGGATGAGCCAACTGCAATGCTAGATCCTAATGGTCGTAAAGAGGTTATATATACAATTACGGAGTTGAATAAGAGAGAAAAGGTTACCATATTATTGATTACTCATTATATGG
>CAZAKD010000193.1:1724-3001 GCA_964485435.1 uncultured Lachnospiraceae bacterium | reverse complement strand
GTGCTGATAAAGTAATTTTTATGGATGAAGGAAAGATTGTTATGGAAGGTACACCGAGAGAGATATTTTCTCGAGTGGAGGAGTTGAAACAGTATCGTCTGGATGTTCCTCAAGTAACTGAATTAGCCTATGAGCTTAAGAAGAGCGGAGTCTCATTGCCAGAAGGGGTTCTATCAGTTGAAGAGTTAGTGGATGAATTATCAAAGTTATAAAAACTGTAAGAGAAGATAATCTAAGGCAATTATAATGCCGTAGGTGAATTATAATAGATAAGTTGGTGATTATTGTGTCAATTATATTAGATAAGATAAATTACACATATAGTGAAGAAACTGCATATAAGAAGCATGCATTAAAAGATATTAACCTAACTATTCACGATGGTGAATTCATAGGTTTGATTGGTCATACGGGATCGGGTAAGTCAACGCTAATACAACATCTGAATGGGCTAATGAGAGCCACTAGTGGTAAAATATATTATAATGGATCTGACATATATGATAAAAACTTTAGTATGAAGGAACTTCGTAGTAAAGTAGGACTTGTATTTCAGTATCCAGAACATCAATTATTTGAGACAACAGTAATCAAAGATGTATGCTTTGGACCAAAGAATCTAGGGTTACCAGAACTAGATGTGGAAATGAGGGCCTATAATGCTTTGAAGCAGGTTGGAATAAGTGATGACCTATTAGATGCATCTCCATTTGAGTTATCTGGAGGGCAAAAGAGAAGGGTTGCTATAGCTGGTGTGTTAGCAATGGAACCTGAGGTGCTTATTCTGGACGAGCCTACAGCAGGATTAGATCCTCGTGGACGAGATGAAATATTAGAACAGATTGAAAAACTTCATAAAGAGAAGAATATAACTGTTATTCTAGTGTCTCACAGCATGGAAGATGTAGCAAGATATGTTGATCGAATTCTTGTTATGAATAAAGGGGAATTAGTTTATGATAATACCCCAACAAATGTGTTCTCCCATTATAGAGATCTAGAGAATATTGGATTAGCAGCTCCACAAGTAACCTATGTAATGAATGGATTAAGGCAACAAGGAATTAGAGTTAGTACCTCTCCTACAACTATAACAGAAGCAAAAGAGGAGATACTACAATGGATAAAAGGTGAGATACTATGATTAGAGACATAACAATAGGACAATACTACCCAGCGAATTCAGTAATTCATAGATTAGACCCTAGGGTTAAACTTGTAGGGACAATAGGATTTATTATATCTTTATTCCTATTTAATCATTTTTGGGGATATAT
>CAZAKD010000193.1:0-1714 GCA_964485435.1 uncultured Lachnospiraceae bacterium | reverse complement strand
TAAAAGGAAAGGCAATCAAGATTTAGGATAGAAAATCATTTTTGGGGATATATTGTAGCGACCTTATTTTTATTTGGTATTATTAAGGTCTCTAAAGTGCCGTTTTCCTATATATTCAAGGGCTTGAAAGCTGTTTTAATGATATTTCTATTTACACTGGTATTTAACTTGTTTTTAACACCAGGAGAGGTAATATGGAGTTTAGGTTTTCTAAAGATTACAAGAGAAGGACTACGTCTTGCAATGTTTATGGCAATTAGATTAACTTATCTAATGATTGGTTCTTCTATGATGACTTTTACAACGACTCCCAACAATCTAACAGATGGTTTAGAACGATTGTTAGCCCCTTTGAATAAAGTACATGTTCCTGTGCATGAGATATCTATGATGATGTCTATTGCCCTTCGATTTATTCCAATCTTATTAGAGGAAACAGATAAAATTATGAAAGCTCAGACGGCAAGAGGTGCTGATTTTGAAACTGGCGGCTTGATAAAAAGGGCTAAGAATATGATTCCTTTATTGGTACCATTGTTTGTATCTGCATTTCGTAGGGCCAATGATCTAGCTATGGCAATGGAAGCAAGATGCTATCGTGGGGGTCAGGGAAGAACTAAGATGAATCCTCTTAAGTATAAGAAGAGAGATTATTTAGCATATGTTTGTCTGCTTATATATATTGGTGGATTAGTCGCTTTGAATATATTGGTTAGGTGAAAGGTATGAAACGAGTAAAATTAAAGATAGCATACGATGGAACCGCCTATTGTGGTTGGCAGATACAACCCAATGGAGTAACGATTGAAGAAGTGTTAAATAAGCATTTGTCCAGGCTTTTAGGTGAGGAGATTGCTGTAATTGGAGCAAGTAGAACCGATTCAGGAGTACATGCTCTAGGAAATGTTGCTGTCTTTGATACTAACGCTAGAATGCCAGCAGATAAGATATCTTATGCACTCAATCAAAGGTTACCTAAGGATATTATTATACAAGAATCCTATGAGGTTGATGGAGACTTTCATCCAAGGTATTGTAATAGCATGAAAACCTATGAATATAAAATCTTAAATCGACAATTTGAGCTCCCAACAAAAAGGCTATATAGTTACTTTGTATACCGACATCTAGATGTTGGGAAGATGCAGGAAGCTGCGAAATATCTAATAGGTGAACACGATTTTAAGAGTTTTTGTTCTACTAGAACACAGATTACTGATACGGTTCGGTGTATCTACGATCTAGATATTACAAAAAAAGATGAAATGATCTATATTCGTATCAAAGGAAATGGATTTCTATATAATATGGTAAGAATCATTGTTGGAACTCTAGTTAAAGTAGGTATAGGTGTATACCCACCTGAACATGTAGAGGAAATTCTGCAAGCTAAAAATAGATTGATTGCTGGGCCGAAGTCTCCAGCATGTGGGTTGACCTTAATAGGAATTGACTATGAATAATCTGTGTACTATTCACAGCTGACTTAAGTGACGGAACGATGCCCCAAGTAAATGCTACTGAAAAGGAGACGCTTTCGCTTAGTTGCACTACGTAGCGGTACATAAGGCTCTAAAGGACAGAGCCTAAGTGCCGACGAGTGCAAAAACTCCTTTTTCAGTAGCATTTATTCGTGCCATCGTTTCTGGTTACTGGCTGGTGTATGAATAGTAAAAAAACTCTAAAAAATCTGAAGAAAAAGTTTTTAAAAGGC
>CAZAKD010000192.1:0-3895 GCA_964485435.1 uncultured Lachnospiraceae bacterium | reverse complement strand
TATTCTTAGGACCTACGGGTGTTGGAAAAACTGAACTTTCTAAAGCGCTAGCAGAGGCAATGTTTGGTGACGAGAACTCGATGATTCGAGTTGATATGTCGGAATACATGGAGAAACACAGTGTGTCAAAACTAATAGGCTCCCCTCCTGGATATGTTGGATATGAAGAAGGTGGCCAGTTAAGCGAAAAGGTTAGACAAAAACCATACTCTGTTATATTGTTTGATGAGATTGAAAAAGCACATCCAGATGTATTTAATATCCTCCTACAGGTTTTAGATGATGGACATATTACAGATGCACAGGGAAGAAAAGTAAGTTTCAAGAATACTGTAATAATTATGACCTCTAATGCTGGTGCACAAAGAATTGTGGAACCTAAGACATTAGGCTTCGTTACTGTTCAAGATACTGATGAGACTTATAAGAAGATGAAGAATGATGTTATGGAAGAGGTAAAGAAAATATTCAAGCCAGAATTCGTTAATCGTATTGATGAGATTATTGTATTCCACTCCTTAACAAAAGAAAACATTGAAGAGATTGTAGCCATTATGATATCTACAATTGGAAAACGAATTAAAGGTCAGATGAATATTAATCTTAAAGTAAGTAAAGAAACGATAGCTTTTCTTGCAAGTGTAGGATTTGATCCTAAATATGGTGCAAGACCAATAAGACGAGCAATTCAAACTAATATTGAAGATAAGTTGGCAGAAGAAATCTTGTCTGGGAAAGTAAAACAAGGCGATTCCGTAACCGTTAAGCAGAAAGAAAAAGAAGTTGTATTCACTATAAGAAAACCAAGAAAAACAACCAATACAGTTATAGCTGGAAAATAAGATTAATTGTAGAATACACTAGAAATTAGAGATAAAGTAGTATATAATAGATATACTCTATCGGAACACAATTGATATTGGGGGAACAGATACACTATTGAATATAAATTAGGAGGATTCGAGGATGACTGTTATTGATGATTTAATTCGTGAGGAAGCAGACGGTTCATTAAGTTTTGGTAATTATACATTAGATACAAAATCAAAGGTATCGGACTTTTTGCACAACGGTGATTTATATAAGGTAAAAACATTTAAAGAGATTACAAAGCTTGAAAAGAATGGCTTGTTTGTGTATGAGTCAGTTCCTGGTACTACTGTTCTAAATCTTAATATTACTGATAAAGGAGCAAGCTTTCAAGTAGAAGGTCCTGAAGATGTACAAGTTACATTAGAGCTTGAGGCAGAGAAAGAATATAAAATCTTTATTGATAATACTAATGTAGGAAAAATGAAGACAAACCTTGGGGGTAAACTCGTTCTTAGTGTTGAACTTGGATGCGAACAAAAGTCTGAGGTAAAAGTAATTAAATTGTAATCACGTTGATGAAACATGAATGAACGCATAATAATAAAGCATCAGCATTTATCATTACGATAAAGCTGATGCTTTTATTTAGATATAGGAGGAATAATATGGCAAAGGCAAAGACTGTATTTTTCTGCAAAGAATGTGGGCATGAGTCGGGTAAATGGCTTGGACAATGTCCGGGATGTAAGCTTTGGGATACATTTGTAGAAGAACCAGTTGTGAAAAAAAGCAAGACGTCTCTAGGGGGATCGATTAGGGTAACTACAAGTGAACCTACTTTATTATCTGATGTGAACACTACCGCAGATGAAAGAATACAGATTGGAATCGAAGAGTTTGACCGAGTGCTAGGGGGAGGAATTGTGATTGGTTCCCTTGTTTTAGTGGGAGGTGACCCAGGAATCGGTAAATCAACCTTACTACTTCAGATGTGTAAAGAGTTAGTAGGGAAAAATTATAATACATTATATATCTCTGGAGAAGAATCTTTAAAACAAATAAAGATGAGAGCAGAGAGATTAGGAACATTTAGGGGTGAGCTTTCCCTTCTGAGTGAAACAAATCTAGATTCTATCGAGGAAACATTGCAAAGGCTTCTCCCCGATGTTGTTATTATTGACTCTATTCAGACTATGTATAAAGAAGAGATAAACTCGGCGCCTGGAAGTGTAAGTCAGGTGAGAGAAACTACAAGCACTTTAATGCATTTGGCGAAAGGTCTTGGAATTACTATTTTTATTGTAGGTCACGTGACCAAAGAAGGAGTAGTTGCAGGTCCGAGAGTTCTAGAACATATGGTAGACACTGTACTCTATTTTGAAGGGGAGAATCAGGCGTCTTATCGTATCTTAAGAGCGGTTAAGAATAGATTTGGTTCTACCAATGAAATTGGTGTGTTTGAGATGAGAAGCTCTGGGCTTGTAGAGGTTAAGAATCCCTCAGAATTCATGCTCCAAGGAAAACCGGACGGAGAAGCGGGTTCTATTGTAACTTGTTCAATAGAGGGAACTAGACCTATATTAATTGAAATTCAAGCCTTGGTATGTCAGACAAATTTCAATTTACCAAGACGAACAGCAGCAGGTACAGATTTCAACAGAGTGAATCTATTGATGGCAGTATTAGAGAAGCGAGTTGGAATACAAATGTCCTCTTGCGATGCTTATGTGAATGTAGCTGGAGGAATGAAAGTTAATGAGCCAGCATTAGATCTAGCGATAGTAATGTGTTTAATATCTAGTTATAAGAACCGACCAATCCCTAGTAATACAATAATCTTTGGTGAAGTAGGGCTAACGGGAGAAGTAAGGGCAGTGAATCAAGCAGAACAAAGGGTAATTGAAGCTACAAAGATGGGGTATGAAGCTTGTATCTTACCGCAAGCCAATAAAGATGCAATCAATACAAGCAAAATCAAGCTAATTGGTGTAAAGAATATTAAAGAGACTATTAAATATATATAATCAGCAATCAACAATATGACATTAGTATAACCATATGAATAATAATATGAGAAAAGGGGAACTCTATAGACATGGATATTGAGCTTGGGTTAAATAATGTAAAAGAGATAATGGAGCAGTTGGATGAGTCGCAATCTAAAGTAGAGCAGAATGCTTTTGATACAATTAATAGTTCAGATACGGCACTTAATCTAGTAAAAGCAGGTATGGAGGATATAGAAAGCTTATCAGAGAAAATCTGTGTTTTAAATGATGCAGTTGGGTCTGTTATAAACCATATTAAAAGTCTGGAAGCATTAACAGGTCAAATAGATAATTTTGCTCAAATTATATCTGGAATTGCAGGCAAGACCAATATGCTATCTCTGAATGCATCCATAGAAGCAGCAAGAGCTGGGGAGAATGGGAGAGGATTCTCTGTGGTTGCATCTTCTGTTAGGGATCTAGCGGAACAATCTCAAAAGTCATCGAGAGAAATAAAAGAAACGATAGATATGGTTCAAGAATTCGGTGCAACAATGAATGATGAGATGAGTGAATTGTTTGAGATTATGGAAGATCAAAAACTAACAGCAAATGTATTAAAAGATGTATTTCATAAAATATTGGAAGCATCTATGATATCTAATGATGTATCAAGAAATATGGAACATGAGATTGCATTCCAGCGTGATGTAACAGATGGTGTAAAAAAAGTTGTAAATGAAATTACTAAGACCATCAAAAAAAATACAGAAGAATACTCAATAGAAAGATAAAACACTTAAATTTCTTTTTTATAAAGGCAGGTTTGAGAGGAAATGGGTAATTGTGTATATTGGTTATATATTTAAAATTAATCAAACATTTTGCTATTGACTTCTTAATAATATAATGTTACACTATGATTCGTTCGGTTGTGAACAAGAAACTTGCTTGTAACTGAATAATTATCACATCATAGTTCAAGAGAATAAGAAGTTAAAAAAGTGATTGACAAGAGCAAGAAGATGTGATAAGATATAAAAGTTGCTTAAAACAAAGCGATTATAAAAATAAGCAAAAGTACATTGATAATT
>CAZAKD010000191.1:0-3907 GCA_964485435.1 uncultured Lachnospiraceae bacterium | reverse complement strand
GGATCATGGGCAGGTGTAATCTTAACCACTCCTGTTCCAAATTCTTTATCTACGTAAGAATCAGCTACTACTGGAATCTCTTTATTCATTAAAGGAAGTAGAACTTTCTTACCAATTAGATGTGAATATCTTTCATCCTCTGGGTGAACTGCTACTGCAGTATCTCCTAGCATAGTTTCAGGTCTAGTTGTAGCAATCTCAACATATTCATCACTTCCAACTACAGGATATTTTATATGCCAGAAATGTCCCCCTTGCTCCACATGCTCAACTTCAGCATCAGAGATAGAAGTTTGACATACTGGGCACCAATTAATGATTCTAGATCCTTTATATATATAACCTTTTTTGTATAAATTAAGGAATACTTCTGTAACTGCTTTAGAACATCCTTCATCCATTGTGAATCTTTCTCTTTCCCAATCACATGAAGATCCTAATTTTTTTAATTGAGATATAATAGTTCCACCATATTCCTCTTTCCATTCCCAAGCTTTCTCTAAAAACCCTTCTCTACCAAGATCCTCTTTATCAATTCCTTGAGATTTTAATTGCTCAATTATTTTAACTTCTGTTGCAATACTTGCATGATCTGTTCCTGGTTGCCAAAGGGCATTATATCCTTCCATTCTTTTAAATCGAATTAGAATATCTTGCATCGTATTATCTAATGCATGACCCATGTGTAATCTTCCAGTTATATTTGGTGGTGGCATAACAATGGTAAATGGTTTCTTGCTTCTATCCACAGTTGCTTTAAAATATTTATTATTTATCCACTTATCATACAATCTATCCTCTATATCCTTGGGGTTATATGTTTTCTCTAAGTTTTGTTCCATTTTATATTCTTCCTTTCTTCTCTACGCTTCTTATCTTATATGTTGCCCTTATCCTAACATAAAAAAAGCCCCTCATCCAAAAAGGACGAAGAACCGCGGTACCACCTTTATTTATCATTCTATTCATAAAAATGATAATCTCAAAGTCTTTAACGGGACTGAATCGATATCTTCTAATAAGAATTTACATTCTTGTTCTTAAAGATATAGTTCAAAAGCTACCTTCAATATACACTACTTAAGATGACTTTTCAGCCTCTGAGTCATCCTCTCTAGTAAGGTTATATATCTACTCCTCTTTCTCATTACATTTGCGTTATTACCTATTACTATCTATAGTATTCCATCATGTGTATTTATGTCAAGTATAAAATAAATATTATTTAGGGAATTCCGTGTATATGATATATGTGTTATAATTATTTACAAATCTACTAATTCTATGTAACTATACACAACTATTTCATATCCTAAGGGAGGTTTTAATGAACAAAAACTTACTACTAAAAATCCAAGAATCCCTCACTTCAGTGTTGCCAATCACTATTATAGTACTTATTTTACACATCACTATCACCCCCTTGGGTAAGGGAGCAGTAGGACTATTCCTGCTAGGCTCCGCCTGCCTTATCTTAGGAATGGGCTTATTTACACTTGGTGCTGATATTGCCATGATGCCCATGGGCGAACTTGTAGGTTCACAGATAGCTAAAACAAAGAAACTAAGTTTTATGATTATAACATCCTTAATATTTGGAGTATTAATTACTGTTGCCGAACCCGATCTCCAAGTATTGGCCAATCAGGTAGCCTCTGTTCCTGATGCCATAATTATCTGGACTGTAGCAATTGGTGTTGGTATTTTTCTAGTTATTGCATTGCTAAGAATTATATTCCAGGTACCTTTAGCTTACCTGTTACTAGGATTTTACCTCTCTATATTTATTATAGCAACCTTTGTATCAAAGAATTTTTTATCCATTGCCTTTGATTCTGGCGGTGTAACTACGGGCCCAATTACAGTACCTTTTATTATGGCCCTTGGCATTGGTATCTCATCTGTTCGTGGTGACAAAGCGTCCCATGACGATAACTTTGGTTTAGTTGGACTTTGTTCTATTGGACCTATCCTTGCCATTCTTATGTTATCCCTTTTTTATAATTCTTCTGGTGGAAGTTATGATGAAATCAAAGAAATTGATATTCGTTCTGTGAAAGAATTATTGAATCCGTTTCTTGTTGCAGTTCCACATTATATGAAAGAAGTTGCTATTGCTCTATCCCCAATTATATTTCTATTTGGTTTGTTTCAAGCCTTTTCTCTTCGTTTAAATCATAAAAAATTAATAAAAATTATAGTAGGAATTATATATACTTATCTAGGATTGGTAGTATTCCTTACTGGTGTAAATATAGGTTTTCTCCCGATTGGTAACATTATAGGTAAAGAACTTGCCAGCTTATCCTATAATTGGGTTCTGATTCCTATAGGAATGATTATGGGGTTCTTTATTGTAACTGCTGAGCCTGCTGTCCATGTATTAAATAAACAAGTTGAGACAATCACAGGTGGAAGCATCTCTAAGAAAGCAATGTTCGCTAGCTTATCCATTGGTGTTTCACTCTCAGTTGGCCTAGCAATGATTCGTGTTCTCACAGGTATTAGTATTTGGTATATGATATTACCTGGGTATAGTATTGCTTTACTACTTACCTTTTATGTTCCTAAAGTGTTTACAGCAATTGCTTTCGATTCTGGAGGAGTTGCCTCTGGGCCAATGACTGCAACTTTCCTATTACCTTTTGCTATGGGTGCCAGTGAACAATTAGGTGGAAATATATTGGCGGACGCATTTGGTATTGTAGCCATGGTGGCAATGACACCCTTATTTACCATACAAATATTGGGAGTAATATATCAAGTTAAAAACAAAACAATGAATAGCGCTCCAATATTAGATGGAGAAAATATTGAAATCATTGATTTCGAGGAGGATTAAATAATATGGATCATCATTTAAACCCTATTAAGTTATTAATAACCATTACTAATCGTGGTAACGGAGAACAAGTAGAAGAATTACTAAGCACTCTAGGAATCACATATCAGACAATATGTCTTGGCCATGGAACTGCCCACTCTGAAATCATTGATTACCTTGGACTAGGAGAAACAGAGAAAGACGTGGTTCTTAGTACAGTAGAAGAATCAAAAGTACAATCTGCACTCAACCTCTTATCTCAGAAACTACATTTTGAAAAACAAGGACACGGCATTGCTTTCACTATTCCAATTAATAGTGTTGGCGGACCAATTACATTAAAAATATTAACTGGATTACTAGGAAAGGAGCAATAACAGATGGAAAGAGATTATGACTTAATCATTACAATTGTAAATCATGGCGATTCTGATATTGTTATGGATGCTGCAAAACAAGCTGGTGCAACAGGAGGAACCGTATTAACTGGTAGAGGTCTTGGCACGAAAGAAGCTGAAAAATTCTTCGGGATTACAATTCAGCCCGAAAAGGAAGTTGTTTTAATAGTTATAAAACGTGAATATAAAAAAGCAATTATGCAATCAATCTGTAAAACAGCAGGTTTAAGTTCAGAAGCAAGTGGAATTACTTTTTCCCTTCCAATTGATGATGTTATTGGTTTAACGACATATCAAGACTTCTAAATTCTATTATAATATAAAGTGAAATAGACCCTAGGCCTATTTCACTTTATATTAGTATCTCATATCCCTTAAGAACTTTAATCACTTCTTCTTTATATTCCGGGTTTTTTTTAAGCACTCCTCTGATTTCTTCCATGTTTTCTTCTTTAAGTTTAGAATTATAATCTATTCTCTCACGAAGTTTCTGCCTTCTAACATTAAGCCTATGCCTTATCTCTACCATTTCTTTATTATCAATGATTGCTATTGCTTGATGAATCCATATATCAGGATCATTAATCTGATATCTTTTAAGACTCTTAATTAGTGTTTCATTATAGTAATTTAATAATTCAGTATTATTCTGATATCTTTTTTCCTCATCTTTTGCTTTCATATA
>CAZAKD010000190.1:0-3943 GCA_964485435.1 uncultured Lachnospiraceae bacterium | reverse complement strand
AGTTTAAGGATGATTTATCTCAAGCTGTAACAGAATTAATATCTTCACCTTCCGGAATTAATTCTGTTACAGCTTGTGATAAATCATCCTTAAACTCCTTAAAAAAGCCCATCTTTAACCCTCCTATGTAGTAACTTTATCTAAACGATTCAGCCTTGATATGCTGAATTGGTTTCGTATTCTCATCTATTGGTAGAATAATATAATCCAACTCTACTAACGATTCTATAAGTTGTTGTAAAGACTCCACAGTCTCTAATTTATTAGTTGCATCATGCATTAATACTACTGATGTGTTCTTACCTTTCACACCTTCCATGACATGATCTACTAATTCATCAATTGTATAATCTTCACCTGTAGCATCACCATTTATGACATTCCAATCATAATATGTAATATCCATTTCATTCAGATAACGAATCAAGTCCGCAATGTTTTCCTTACTAATCTCATTGCTACTCCCTCCTGGGAAACGAAATAAACGTGGTTTTTCACCTGTTACTTCCTGTAATAAATCACTTAGCTTATTTAGGTCATTCACAAAATTATCAGTGGATTGATATATCTCATGATATCTATGAGAAAAGGAGTGCATACCTAATGTATGTCCTTCTTGAACAATTCTTTTATACATAGATTTTGAGTAATCATCTGTTTTACCTACTACAAAAAAAGTAGCTTTTACCTGATTCTCCTTCAAAATGTCAAGAATCTCATCCGTATAGATACTTGGTCCATCATCAAAAGTTAGATATACATTCTTTTGTATCGTGGTATTAACAGCTTCATCTGTCACATCTTTTTCCTGTTTAGTATCTATCTCATCTTCTATTACAGCTGCATGAGCAACTGATTTCTTCTCTATCTTCTGTGTTTGTTCTATCACAGCTTCATAGTCTGATTCATGAATGATTCTTAATATCTGCATCTCTTTCTCCATCTTGTTGATCTTAGAGAAAAGAATGAGACATAATATTGTAGGTAACAATAACAAAATAATTACAGTAGTAACAATATATATCTTCATACGTTGTATGCGTTTACGCCTATAACCAGGATTATTCTGATTGATCTTCGGATTCTCAGTATACATAGCATCATCCCCTTATCAATTCTACATAATCATATAAAGATATTCTAACACACTTCTATTTGTTTGTACAATTTAAAATTAAATTTATAGTAAAATATTAAGAATTATTAATGATGAGGTAATTCAGTTGCTTTATTAATTGCTTTTACAATTTCAGACACAAATTTAACATTAAACTTTGTCTCTAAGCAATCAATTTTTGACAATAATCTACCTTGATCAGTCGCAACATATTTCGCAGGAAATTGGTTTAATACTAAGGCTACAACATCTAATCTACATCTTTGACAAGTACAACACTCCATAGCACTCATAATATCATTAACTTTTTCAATCACGATTTCTTCCATTGCATTCTTTATTTCCATCCCCTGGTACCTCCATTTCCCTTCATAATTTTACCATATACAAGGGTTGTTGTAAAGGCTCTAAAAAGGTATCATTCCAACAAGAATGATACCTTACGTATTAATATATTTATCAACTCTAATATCTAGCCAATATAGTATCTTCTACATCCCATCGCAAAGGAGGATAAGGTGTCTGATCTCCATAGCCAACATCTACATAAGTAACTAATCTAATATAATCTGCTAAATTAAATTTCATTCTTAGTCTATCACAGAATTCCTCATTAGGGAAAGTAAGCCATACTCCTTCTAATCCAACAGCATGAGCTGCAAGAACAATATTCTGACCTGCTGCACCGGCATCTAGTAGTTGGTTTCTAACTGGAGTGAATGAATTTGCCCTATAGCAACGCATATCTTGAAGGATAACTATATGGACAGGGCCACCAGGAACATCACTTCCTTTAAATAATCCTGGTTCATTTTTCTCTCTTACTACCACATATCGAATGGATTGTACATTACAGCCGTGAGCTGCCCAAAGTCCTGCAGTTAATATCTTATGAATTAATTCATCTGGTACATCTATATCTTTATATTCTCTTACAGAACGCCTTTCCTTTACTATGGTAAAGAAATGGTCTTCCATCTCTTTTGTAACAGGTACAGGTGTATAAGGAGTGAGATCCACTGATTCTCCATTTGCAAGTTGTTCCGCTGACTGAACTAGGAAACTTGCATATTTATATTCAGGAAGTTCCTTACTTAAGCCTCGTTTTTCCCATAATACTAATAGATGTTTTGTATAATCCGCCTGAGACTGACGCAGTTACTTCTGTCTATATGCTGTATGATACATTTGAATCTCTAATGTATGATGACTTCTTTCACGTACTCTAGCCCGAAACTCTGTTTCGTCCATTGCTAATAGTTCTTCATCCGTAAGCCTCATATTATTATTCCATATCTCTATTGCCTCTTCCTTTGATAAATAATCCATACTAGTGTCTCTAAACATATGCGTTCCTCCTCTTTTCCTTTTATATAAAATACTCCAGACCTTCTTCTTTCTTTGCACCCCTACTAATATCTGCTACAATCCTTGCAGCCATCTGTATCATATATTCATCGCTACGATTACGGGGATGTGGATTATCTAATCTATATTCTTCTTGAATAGTTCCTGGTCGTTGACTTAAAAGTATCACCCGATCTGCAAGATAGACAGCTTCATTAATATCATGAGTTACAAACAAAATTGTCTTTTTTTCTTTCTGTCGCATCCTTATTAATTCTTCTTGCAAAGTACATCTTGTAAGATGATCCACTGCACTAAAAGGTTCATCCATTAATATAACTTTAGGATTCATCACTAGGGCTCTCGCAATTCCAGCCCTTTGTTTCATTCCACCTGAAAGTTGAGTTGGATACTTGTGTTCAAAACCAGACAGATTCATCATACTAATGTATTTTTTTAGTCTTTCTGCCTGTTCTTTCTTCGGTACCCCAGCGATATCCATTCCTAGAGCAATATTCTTCTTAATCGTTCTCCATGGATAAAGGGAAGGATCTTGAAATACAACTCCAATGTCCCTACTGGTACCTTTTATAGTGTTATTATCCAATAAAATCTCTCCATTTGTATGATCCAAAAGTCCAGCAACAATTTCTAATAAGGTACTTTTGCCACAACCTGAGGGTCCAACGATGCAAACAAATTCACCATCTTCAATCTTAAGATTGATATTCGTTAATGCTTGTAGCTTTTCACCATCTTCACTCTGATATGATTTATTCAGATTATTAATTGTAATAGTCGGCATCTTTACATTCCCTCCTTGATATTCTATTACTTAGCTTCTGGATCCGTAAGTCCAAGGGTATCTTTAGTAACCTCTGAATATTCATTGGTATAAGTTCCCTCAGCTTCAACATCCCGGTCAAGCCATCCATATTGCTTTAGATATTCTACTGTTGTACCAACTCTATCTTCTGGAATAACTGGATAATCAAGCCATACGTCAAACTCTGATTCTATTGCTGTTTTCATAATTTCTTTCGGAGTATTCATCTTTTCAGCTGCCCAAGTAACAAATTCATCAAAATATTTGTTTTTAACTTCTTCATGTACCTGATAGTAGGCTGTTAAAAATCTCTGTAGTTTCTCTGGTTCTTCTTTAATCATTTTATCAGAAGCAATAATCGTTCCTGTATAATAATCAGGTATATAATCCCATGCCCGGCCAAGAATATTACCTACTCCATCAGCTTCTGCAAGAGCTGCATATGGATTGTGAATAATTGTTGCATCTACTTCACCTGATAGAAGCGTTGCATATGCTGTTTGATATACTCCGTTGGCTACCAATGTAACGTCTTCTTCTTTTAGACCATTTTTCTCTAACATTTTCAGTACAGATAAACGCATGCCTCCTGCTGATGTTGCAGTTCCTATGGTTTTTCCTTTTAGATCAGAGAAATCTTTGATATCTTTATT
>CAZAKD010000189.1:305-3945 GCA_964485435.1 uncultured Lachnospiraceae bacterium | reverse complement strand
TCATTTCTATCTTCTTTCTCTATGATCTTTTCCCAATCCCACTGATCTACAAGGATTGAGTGAATATTGTCTGTATCCTCATCTCTACGGATTGCATACATATCTGTATATAGTCCTTCATCACCTTGAAACCCATAACGATGAAGTGCTTGCCTCTTCCATTTTGCTAGAGAATGAACAATCTCTACCATTGCATCATTTTGTTCTTTAAGTCCAAAACTAACTGGCCTTTCAGTTCCATTGAGATTATCATTTAATCCAGAATCTGCTTTTACGAAAAGTGGAGCAGATACCCTGGTAAGTTCTAGTTGTTTTGCTAACTCTCTTTCAAAGAAGTCTTTTACTTCTTTAATTCCTATCTCTGTGTCTTTAATGTTAAGCTCTGGCTTGTAGTTTTCTGGGATTATAATATTCATCTTTTTTTATCTCCTTAATCCTCTTTATTTCTTTCTTATCCTTAATTACATAGGGTATATCTTATCACAAGATGAATAAACTGTAAACCAATAAATTGCAATTATTCCGTACTAACCAGACCTTTTATCCTTATTTAATCATAATTATGTAACCAATCTCATAAACTATTCTATAATTTCATGGGAGGTTTAATATGATTTCTGATACAGTCTCTACTTATTCACCCTCCATTGCATCCAAGGACATTATCACTTGGGTAGACTTTGGCATAACACCATCAGCTTTAAGACTTGCTTATCAATACGATGTTGATAGCTATGAAACAGAAGTAAAACTAAATTGGATTGAACTTCTCGCATATGCCGCTTGTAAATGTGGTGGTAATTTTACTAAAAAAGCAGAGAAAGATATTACTTCACTTGCTGATAAATTAATTAACAAAGAAGATACTTTAGAAAATATCGTCTCTTCACTAGAGTACTATAATTATTATCTAGAAACGTATACTGCTGTGTTAGGTGGAATGGTTGGAGAATACGAGATAGAAGTAGCAGATGAAACTATTCCAGAAGGAAAACGTTGGGAGAAAAAGTACGGACTTAAAGCATTCTTGCCAATTGCTAAGAATTTTCCATATAACGAATACGATGATTTCGGAGTATCAAGAACTTACGGATTTACAAGGAATCATCTTGGTCATGATATGATGGGACAGACAGGAACTCCAATTATCGCCATTGAATCTGGGTATGTAGAAGCACTAGGTTGGAATCAGTATGGTGGCTGGAGAATCGGAATTCGAAGTTTTGATAAAAAAAGATACTATTACTATGCTCACTTAAGAAAAAACTACCCCTATCATAAATCTTTAAAAGAGGGGAGTGTAGTTACTGCCGGAGATGTAATTGGCTACCTTGGTCATACTGGCTATAGTACCGTCGAAAATACCAACAATATTAAAGTCTCTCATTTACATGTTGGTATGCAGCTTATCTTTGATGAATCTCAAAAAGAAAGTAATAACGAGATCTGGATTGATTGTTACCCACTTGTACAATTTCTCTATAAGAATCGTTCTGAGACTGTAAAAGATATAGAAACAAAAGAATGGGATAGAATCTATAAGATGAAAGATCCTGCTGTTGATGAATACACTACTTATGATAAGGTTGGTGAGTAATAATTCTATATGCACGATATACTTGTTCCAAAAGAATCATACGCATCATTTGATGAGGAAATGTTAATTTAGAAAAACTTAAACTGTAGTTTCCTCTAGATAACACTTCTTGACTCAAACCTAGAGAACCACCAATTACAAATACGATATGACTTTCTCCATCTACTCCTAATTGTTCAATTTTCTCTGCCAATTGAGGGGAATTAATCTCTGTCCCTTCAATTGCCAGTGTAATCACATAATCTCCATCTTTAATCTTCTTTAGAAGGCGTTCCCCTTCTTTTTTCTTGATCAGTTCTTCCTCTAGTTCACTTGCGTTATCTGGAGTCTTCTCATCTGGAACTTCTATTAATTCTAATTTGCAATAGCGACTTAATCTTTTTGCATATTCTTGAATTCCCATTACAAAATACTTTTCTTTTATCTTACCTACACATGCAACTGTAATCTTCATGTTTTTTTCCTCCCATTTCTTTGAAACTTAGGTGGGTACAATCTGAATATTGAGTCTATAATAAAGATACCCAAGGCTATTACTCCTGCTAGTTGCATTGTTTGAACAAAGTAAAAGCTTGCCATGCTTCGATTCCCTATGTTTAAGTTATAAACAGTACGGTACATGCCCGTTCCAGGAACTAAAGGTAGTATCCCTGATATAAGAAATACCGTAACTGGAGCTTTCATAATTCTTGCAAAACTATGGGATACAAGTGCAACCACTGTTGTGGCAATAAAAGTTCGAAAAACAAGAGCCTCCTCGTCGGAACCCATGAAAAGAAATATAGACCATCCAATTGCACCAACAAGGCCAACCCATATTATAAATTTTTTTGGCACTCCAAGTAAAATTGCAAGAGTAATTGTAGAAACAAATGCTTCTGCTCTTTCTAACTGTGATATTCGGAGTATTCGACACATAGTATCTTCAATACGATAAATCTCTGCATCACTTTTAAGCATAATTTCACCTGCTAATACTGCAACTTCCATTAATAATTTGAGATTCACCTCTTTATCCTTTTCCCTTCAATTTAATATTTAACATATGTATCTAAAGAAAGACTAATTATGAGTGCTTTATCTATTTTCGCTAGAATATCGTCATCTAGATGGCACACCTTTTCTTTCAATCTAGATTTATCAATTGTCCTTACTTGCTCTAATAAAATTACCGAGTCCTTTACAATTCCATATTGTTCTGCGTCTATTTGAACATGTGTCGGTAGCTTTGCTTTATTCATCTTAGAAGTAATCGCTGCACATATTATTGTAGGACTATGTTTATTGCCCATATCATTTTGGATAATCAATACAGGTCTGATTCCACCTTGCTCAGATCCAATTACAGGTCTAAGATCTGCATAAAAAATATCGCCTCTTTTTATAATCACTTTATTCACACTCCATCTTAAGCTTTAGCTTTATTATCTCCAACTTTTCTAAGTGTATTCTATAAAGTGTTCATCTTTTTTATTCTATATACAATTCTTCCATATCTAGAGTCGCTTTCATACAATTATAGTAATCCAATGTTCCTACGCGTCTACCTCTCCAATAATACTCTCTTGGAATTCTTTTACCCAAATCACATATAAACTCATAATTAAATGAACCTACTAGTTCTGCCAGTTCTTCTACTGTTATATTATAATTCCCATCAGTTCCTACAAGGGTTACTGTGTCCCCTTCTTTCACATCTGGTATATTCGTCACATCTATCATGAACTGATCCATACACACTCGCCCAATAATCGGTGCATATTGTCCACGAATAAGAACCCTACCTTTATTGGATAGGTTTCTTGGATACCCATCACCATATCCAACAGGAATAGTGGCCACCTTTGTTCTTCCTTTTGTTATATAAGTGCCTCCATATCCTATACTTACGCCTGACTCTAGTTCTTTAACATATATAATATTACTCGTTAGTTCTAGGGCCGGAATAAGGGGTAACCTGCTCTGCTCTACTTCATCTGATGGATATAAACCATAAGTAGATATACCACATCGAACCATATCTAAATTGGCGCCTGGCATATC
>CAZAKD010000189.1:0-295 GCA_964485435.1 uncultured Lachnospiraceae bacterium | reverse complement strand
GGCAGCACTATTAGAAGCATGCTTCATTGGAATGGATACTCCTGCTTCTTCAATCTCTTGTATAAAATATAAGAATTCTTCTAGCTGCTGTTTTGCCTTTCTTTTATCTTTACAGTCTGCCTCTGCAAAATGAGTATATGCACCTGTAATCTCTATTCCATCTAATTGATTGATTCTTACAATGTCTTCTATACTTTGACCATTATGTAAGAATCCAATTCTATTCATTCCTGTATCTAACTTTAGATGAACCTTAGCTCGTTTTCCTCGTGCAAGGCTTACTTTAGATAATTCG
>CAZAKD010000188.1:0-3946 GCA_964485435.1 uncultured Lachnospiraceae bacterium | reverse complement strand
CAGTACGATTACCATATTAGATTTTAGTCTTGCTGCATTGTTCAACGCTTCATATGCCATTCCACCAGATAATGCACCATCACCAATCACTGCGAACACTTTATTATCCTTATGTGAAAGGTCTCTTCCCTGTGCAAAACCCAGAGCAGCAGAGATAGAAGTAGAGCTATGACCAGTATTAAAACAATCACAATCACTTTCCATCTGTTTTGGGAATCCGCTCAATCCTCCGTAACTCCTAAGAGAATCAAACCCTTCCTTTCTACCCGTAAGTATTTTATGGGTATACGCTTGATGTCCAACATCCCACACTAATTTATCTTCTGGAAAGTCCATCATAAGATGTAGTGCCATGGTTAGTTCCACTACTCCCAGATTAGAAGCCAAGTGCCCACCAGACTTGCTGATCCTTTCTACAAGGAATCTTCTAATCTCATAGGCTAATCTTTTGTATTCCTCTGCCTTAATCTCTTTTATATCATTTGGCTTTTCAATTCTATCTAAAATTTTTGACAAATTTGCACCTTCTTTATTCGTTCACTTACTTATCTCTAGCGATTAGATTTATAAGCAATTGTTCTAAGAACTTATTTTCTCTATTGTCTGTGGTAAGTTTACGTAGATTTTCAATTCCTCTGTTAGAGAGCCTTGTAACCTCTTCTTTTGCCTTCTCTATGCCATATAGAGTCACATAAGTAGTTTTACTATTCTTCTCATCGCTTCCCACATTCTTACCTAATACTTCCAAGCTACCTGTTACATCTAAGACGTCGTCCTGTATCTGGAACGCCATACCTATATCAGAAGCTATCTGTTCCATAATATCTTGTTCCTTTTTGTCAGCACCACCTAATATTGCTCCGATGACCATTGATGCCTCAATAAGAGCACTCGTCTTTAGGGAATAGATTACATTTAATTTCTCTATTCCAATGGCAGAATTACTAGACTCAATATCTACCACCTGACCACCAATCATGCCAGATATTCCAGGCTTCCTTGCTAATACTTTTATGGCTTCTACAACCTTCAGCATATCCTTCGTTAGATCAAATCCTGTACATGCTACTTCATAAGCATAATTAAGCAATCCATCTCCAGCGAGAATTCCCAATGCTTCTCCATATACAATATGAGTTGTTTTCCTTCCGCGACGATATTCATCATTGTCCATTGCAGGTAAATCATCATGTACCAAAGAGTAAGTGTGTATCATCTCAATTGCGGCCATAAATGGTTCTAATTCAGATAATAATTCCTTTTGAAAGAAGCGATATGTTTCCAACATAAGAAGTGGTCTTATTCTTTTCCCTCCGCCTTGTACACTGTAATTCATAGCTTCTATTACACTTGCTTGCCATCCCGTTTCTTTTGGTAAGTATTTTTGAAGCACTTCTTCAATATATTCAATTCTGGCCCTTTGTTCTATATTAAAGTTCATCACTTTCTCCGTTCTCGTTTAAAACGATAATCTTTTTCTCAACCTTATCAATGGAGTCATTACATGCTTTTAGCAATTGAATACCTTTATGATACAATTGAAAAGAGTCCTCTAAGTTTGTATCAGGATTCTCCAACTGTTCTATAATAACATCCAACTCTTCAAATGAAGTCTCTATACTTTTCACTGCTTTTGCCATTCGTCTCTCCTCCTTAGATTCTTTTCTTCAATCTTTCCAACAAGCTCTCCATCTTTTACTGATATAATAATATCATCTCCAACATTTACCTTAAGAATACTATTCACAACTTGTCCCTTTGAATTTGAGACCAAAGAGTATCCTTGATTTAATTTTTCTAAGGGAGAAAGCCCACTTATTTTTTCAATATATAATTCTAGTTTATGCCTAGATTCTTTTAACTTTTGTTTCATCTTATTCTCTAGTTTCTCTTCGTAGTCAATAAGTCTTTGTCTCTTTTCCCTAATCTGATAGATAGGGCTAGTATGTTCTAATTTAAGTCTTTTTTGTTCTAACATACTTCGATATAATACAAGCTTTCTACACAGTATATTGTTAATATTCATGTTATAATCATCTATTCTATCTAATAGGTCTACTGCACTATATGTAGACAATTCAGCTGCTGCTGATGGTGTAGGTGCTCTAAGATCAGCAACATAATCAGCAATGGTTGTATCTGTCTCATGCCCAACAGCAGAGATAATTGGTGTATTACATTGGAAGATTGCCCTTGCAACACTTTCCTCGTTAAATGCCCAGAGGTCTTCAATAGATCCACCGCCTCGACCGATGATAATAGTATCTACCCCTATTGCATCGAGACATCTAATTCCCTTAACAATAGATTGGGCTGCTCCCTCACCCTGAACTTGTGCAGGATAAAGAATCAGTTGGATATATGGATTCCTTCTTGTTGCAATATGAATAATATCTTGAATTGCAGCCCCGGTCTTTGCTGTTACAATTCCTATCTTACTCGTATATTCTGGAATTACTTTCTTATGCTCAATGGAAAAAAGCCCGTCTTTCTCCAGGCTTCTTTTTAATTCTTCATATCGTTGATATAATATTCCTGAACCATCTAGAAGAATCTCTCTTGCATAGAGTTGATACTTTCCATCTCTTTCGTATACACCAATACTTCCCAGAACAACAACACTTTGTCCTTCTTCCATTCTAAACTGTAGCCCACTTCTCTGTCCAGCAAACATAACTGCTGCCATTTGGCCAGACTCGTCCTTTATAGTAAAATATATGTGTCCTGAGGAGTGATATTTACAATTGGATACCTCTCCTTTTACATATATATTATTCAAAGCATAATCTCTTACAAATAGATTCTTAATATATAGATTAATCTGACTAACGGAATATACCTTATTCATACAAGTACCACCTTCATCCAATCCTAGGCAATCTTAGCTAAAACACCATTAATAAATCCCGATGTATTCTCTTCTCCATATACTTTACCAATCTCTACAGCTTCATTAATTGCTACTGCAGTAGGAATATCCTCATCATATCGAATCTCATATGTTGCTAAACGCAATAGATTAAGGTCAACTCTTCCTAGTCGGTTTAGTTTCCATCCAGTAGCTGCGTTTTCAATGATGGAATCAATTTCATCTAACTTATCTATAAGCAAATAGAACTTTGTTACTATTTCTTCTTTATCATCTTCTTTTATAATCTCAAACATCTGAAAGTAGAGTTCAATCTGTTGTTCTAATTCATCTGATGAATGAAAATCTTTTTGGAACAACATGCGAAATATATGTTCCCTTAATTCTCTTCTACTCATAACTATGTCTCCTCCTGAATAATAGTCATTAAAGAACCCTTAAATAATAATTATTTAAGGGTTACATCATATTATACACTATATATTTCATATTAGAAAGCATTATTTCGCATTTTCCATGTGAACGCCTGCTATACGAACGTTCACTTCTGAAACATTCAGTCCTGTCATGTTCTCAATTGCTAATTTTACTTTCTCCTGAATCATCTTTGAAGTCTTAGGAATATTATACCCATAATTGATTGCAATTGCCAAATCAATGCTCACTTCTTTCGGATTCACTTCTACCTTAACACCTTTAGATAGGTTCTTCATCCCTAACTTACCAACAAGTTCATTGGTAATATTACCTGCCATAGCATGAACACCTTCTACTTCTGTAGCAGCTAATCCAGCAATAATAGCAAGGACTTCATCTGCAATCTGTACCTCACCATATTTGCTATGTTCACGTATTTTATAATTACTTCTATTCTCTTGTTCTTTCGCCACGGTTAATACCTCCTAGATATCTATTGGTTGAATATAAATATTTCCAATTACATTCTTTATAACCATTATAACAAAATAATCTCATTTTGCAATTCTTTTCTATATTTACAGTTGACTTAAGTGTCGGAACGTTGACACGAGTAAATGCTTCTGAAAAGGAGCCGCTTTCGCTTAGTTGCACTACGTA
>CAZAKD010000187.1:0-3956 GCA_964485435.1 uncultured Lachnospiraceae bacterium | reverse complement strand
TTTACAGGCATCATACAGTCATCTTCGGCAGCAACTGGTGTTTTTATTGCTTTCTTGGCTACGGGCGTTATCCACAATATTGATCAATCCTTTTTCTTAGTGATGGGAGCGAATATAGGAACCTGTAGCGATGGAATTATGGCCTCCCTGACCACGAATGCCAACGGGAAACGTATTGCACTATTCCATGTGATTACCAGTGTAATTGGCGCGACAGTATTTACGATTATTCTAATTCTTCTTAGAATACCCATTACCAACATATTTGAAAGTCTATTCCCTGGACAACCCCAGTTTAGCCTTGCAACATTTAACCTGATTTATAATGCTCTTTACACCTTAGTCTTGCTCGCATTTATCGATCCGTTGGTCAATTTAGTGACAAGTTTGGTGAAAGACAAGCAACAGAAGCTGGAAGAATTGTCATATATTGATGAGCGTTTCTTGCAAACTCCGGCGGTTGCCATTGAACAAGCATTAAAGGAATTGTACGATATGGCAATTATTACAAAGGAGAACCTTGATCGTTCTTTTGCTTCATTAGTCAATGAAGATATGAGTGAAAGCAGAAAAATTGCCGATGTTGAATATCGTATTGATTACTTAACAAACAAGCTCACTAGCTTTTTTATCAAAATATCATCGGTTACCAAATTCGCTGATGACGAAAAACTGATCGGCGGATTGCATCATGTAACAAACGATATTGAGAGACTAGGCGATTATGCGGTACTTTTGGTGAAAGAAACCAGCTATATGAAGGAAAACGATGTTAAATTTTTAGACCAGACCAAAGAAGAGTTTATTCAAATCTACGATCATATCTCCGAAATGTTCGACTTAGGGTTTGATGCCTTTACAAGTCGTAGAACTGAGAACTTTAGAAGAATTTCTAATCTTCACAAGGAAATTAAAAAACTAATATCCTCTACGCGTAACGAGCACGTGGTGCGACTAAGCTCAGAGATGTATCCTGTTGAAGTTTCAAAAAGCATTTATTCTGTTCTGTTTTCGTTGCAAAGAATATCGGATCATAGTGTGAACATTGCTTTCTCGGTTCGATCCACCACCGGAAGTAAAACAGAAGCATTACAATCCATTGAAAGAGAAAAGAAAAAAAGGAAAGCTTAGATCAATTGTATGCATTATTTTGAGAATAAAATGGAAGGTGGCGATTGTATCCACCTTCTATTTTTTATGTATTAAAGCAGTTAGATTGATAAAGTTTTGTCTAGGGCCTTTCAATTTTAGTTTAGATATGTTATTATGTATATAGATTGTTAAAAAAATAACATGATATAACATAAGAAAGAGCGCATATAAAATGGCAAAACTAGCAATAGTAACAGGTGGATCTAGAGGGTTAGGTAGGGCGATGGTTCTACGACTTGGCAAAATGGGATATAACGTTGTAATGAATTATGTTAGTGATTCTAGTGGAAAAGAATGTGAAAAGAATCTAGAAGAACTAAAAAAAATGGGTGTTGATGGTATCTATGTTCAAGCAGATGCTTCTACCTATGAAGGCTGTGAAAAAGTTGTAAAGGCAACAGTTGAAAAATTTGGTGATAAAATTGATGTTCTAGTAAACAACGCGGGCGTAAGTAATAACGCAGAATTCTATAAACAAGACCATAATGATTATGAATGGCTAATTAGAGTAAACTTATTATCTGTAATGCATATGACACGTCTTGTGCTACCATATATGGTAGAATCAAAAGAAGGAAATATTATTAATATTTCATCTATTGGTGGTTTGATAGGCGTTATTAACCAAGCTGATTATTGCGCAACAAAATCTGGAATTATTGGATTTACACGCGCATTAGCGCTTGAATATGCGAACAAAAATATTCGTGTAAATGCAATTTGTCCAGGAATGATTGATACAGATATTCTAAAGGGCGTAAATCAAGATGAGTTAAATGCACTTGCAGCCACCATTCCTTTGGGGAAAATTGGCGATCCAGAATGTATTGCCGGATCAATGCAATATCTAATTGAAAACGACTATACAACAGGAACTTACCTAACACCTAACGGTGGAATTTACATGCCTTAATATTATCTGTAGCATGTAATACCAGTGTAATATAAACTCCAAGGACTATTTAAAAGGTCCAAGGAGTTTTTTTAATAGTGTCTAAAATTTAAAAGGAGGTATCATGATTGAATTCAGCAAAAATGTATTAGAAAAGGCAATATCCTTATTATCTTCTACTATTACTAATTGCGAAAAAATGCAACTTAAGTTTTCAGAGAGAACATCTCAACATTCGCTCTTAAAAAACAGAATAAAAGCACTCTATATTTCAAAGGCTCTTCTGGCAGGTGATAAAATAACAAATTATACAAAAATAGAATTGAGAGAGGCACTACCTCCTATAGTTTCAATTATAAATAAAACCACAAAAGCTCAAAGTAAATATGAAAAAGGAAGTGCACAATTCAATCGCTTTCAACACATAATTCAAGCAATGCACATCTCAAGAACATTCATCGAGATCCAAATAAATATGGATTGAGTTAGGATAAATGATGCAAAGTGACGATTGGAGATAAAAACTTTACTGATATTACCATGAAACAATATTTTTTAATGATTGCACTTGAATTATTGGGTTTTGAAAGTGATGAACGACAGGAAGAAGAGATAAATGGAGTTATGACCCAGATAGGTTGGAAAGCTACATATGAAGACTACACAGGAAAAAACGGTATTTTGATTCCTAACATTATGAAGGCAATATAAGTGTATCCGGATAAAGAAGTCGTTTACTTTGATTCAAATAATATTGAGATATTTTACTATAAATAGGAGTTTCCTGAAGATATGAATTAATTCCTTGATAAGTTAATATAGCGTTTGTATAATGTATATAAGTATAATTATTGAGTTTAACATTGTAAGTAAGGAGTGAAATTTTAATGGATAAATATAAAATGATATGTTTAGATATTGATGGAACATTGCTTAATTCAGAGCATAGTATTTCCCAAAATACAAAGGAAGTAATACAGATTGTTTCAGAGGAAATTCCAGTTATACTAGTTTCAGCAAGAATGCCAAAAGGAATATTATATTTACTGGAAGAACTTAATATTAGCAGTCCGATTATTAGTTATGGTGGTTCTTTAATTATGGATGATAAATCCAATGTATTATCCAATGTAACTATTCCAATTGTAGAGGTTAAGCATGTATACAAATTAGTTAAAGAGTTGGGAATACACATAAGTCTATATAAAGAGGATGAATGGTATGTTGAAAAAATAGATGATTGGGCTGTACAAGAGGGAGTAATTACAAATATATCTCCTATTACAGCAAGCTTTACTGATTTGTTTGATTTATGGGAGAAAAAAAATTCTGGCCCTAATAAAATTTTATGCATGGCAGACCAAGACAAACTAGAGGGATTAGCTGGGAAAATGAAAGAGTATAACTCTAATAACTTAAATACATATTTTTCTAAGTCTACCTATTTGGAGCTGATGTCAAGTAATGTATCCAAAATTTCTGCAATTGAAGTATTGTGTGTGAAATATGGTATACAGAGGTCAGAAGTAATAGCTATTGGTGATAATTATAATGACATTAGTATGATAGAATTTGCTGGATTAGGGATTGCTATGGGTAACGCTCCGGATGAAGTTAAACAATACGCTGATGCTATAACCCTTTCTAATGACGAGGATGGAGTAGCAGAGGCAATTAAAAAATATATTCAGTTTGAGACTTAATTATGAGCAAAAACGAAAAAACATGGGATAAATTGTTTGGAATTAAGACTACAGGCCGAGATGATTCCAGGTCAAAATCCATTGGTATAGAGTATGATGAAAGAATTTATGGATGAAATTGATTGTAGAGATTTGTTCAATGAAGGTAATCCGAGAGAACGAATTACGATATTTCAGATTTTGTAATGGGATGCCACCAAAATATAGAT
>CAZAKD010000186.1:0-3970 GCA_964485435.1 uncultured Lachnospiraceae bacterium | reverse complement strand
TATGTCTATCTCTGAAAATGTGGGAGGAATGTCTGCTTATCTAGGTAAGATTAGAACCAATGGAAGATATCAGGGATTGAAGGAAGATGTGGAAGACGTTATCCGTAAGATGCCTGTTTTTGGTGATGTTTTAGTAGACAAGATTAAGAAATCGAAGGACTCACTAAAGAGATTATTTATCCCTGGAATGTTATTTGAGGATATGGGAATTACCTATATAGGGCCAATAGACGGACATAATATTGAACAACTTTTAACTGCTTTTCGCAGTGCCTCTAAGATGAAAGAGGCAGTACTTGTTCATGTTGTGACTAAGAAAGGGAAAGGATATTCTTTTGCAGAGAATAATCCATCAAAATTCCATGGTGTTGATCCTTTCTTTATTAAAACAGGTGATGTGAAAAATAATAAAACTGATTTGAGTTATACAGATGTATTTTCTAATACAATTTGTGAATTAGGAAGAGAGAATAACAAAATTGTAGGAATATCTGCGGCCATGCCATCCGGGACTGGTTTAATGAAATTCAAAGAAGAATTTCCACGACGATTCTTTGATGTTGGAATTGCTGAAGAACATGCAGTGACATTTGCGGCAGGATTAGCAGCATCGGGATATAAACCTTTTGTGGCTATATATTCTACTTTTCTGCAAAGAGCCTATGATCAAATATTACACGATGTATGCGTATCGAATCTGCCAGTTGTATTTGCTATCGACCGAGCGGGTATTGTAGGAAAGGATGGAGAGACTCATCAAGGTATCTTTGACATCTCATATCTCTCTCATATACCTAACTTAACTCTAATTGCGCCTAAGAATCAGCAAGAAATGATAAAAATGCTTGAATTCTGTGCTGATTTTGAAGCTCCGATTGGAATACGCTATCCAAGAGGAAATGCTTATAATGGATTGACGGAATACGATGCACCAATTGAACTGGGTAGAAGTGAAGTAATCTATAGGGAAAAGGACATTGCTTTACTTGCTGTTGGAAGTATGGTGGAAGAGGCAGTAAAAGTCAGAGAGATTCTTAAAGAAGTAGGTTATGATGTTACCTTGGTAAATGTGAGGTTTATTAGTCCTATGGACGAAGAACTTCTACATGAGATATTAAACACACATTCATTCATTGTAACATTAGAAGAGAATGTTAGAAAAGGTGGCTATGGTGAGAAAGTATCTGATGTCCTAATACGTAATCAGTATTCCAATGTAAGACATATTAATATATCTATACCAGACGAATTCTTAACTCATGGGGAGCCACAACAATTAAAAGAACAAATTGGCTTGGATAAGGATTCTATTGTAGAGCAATGTTTAGAGCAATTCAAAGATATAAAGCATAGAATGGTGATAAAATGAAAGAAAGATTAGACGTCTTAATGGTTCAGAGAAATCTTGCTGATTCAAGAGAGAAAGCGAAAGCTATTATTATGTCTGGCAATGTATTCGTGAATGGAGAACGAGAAGACAAAGCTGGGACATCTTTTGATGAGAAAGTAGTGATTACTGTAAAAGGCAATCCATTAAAATATGTAAGCCGTGGTGGGTTAAAACTTGAAAAAGCAATCGAACAATATAACCTAAATATAGAAGGAAAAGTCTGTATGGATGTAGGTTCTTCGACTGGTGGTTTTACAGATTGTATGTTGCAAAATGGTGCAGCAAAAGTATATGCAGTTGATGTGGGAACGAATCAACTGGCTTGGAAGTTAAGACAGGATGAGCGAGTAGTGTCTATGGAGAAGACGAATATAAGATATTTGCTTCCTACAGATATTAATGATAAAATAGAATTCATATCTATCGATGTTGCTTTTATCTCTTTAACAAAAGTATTAATTCCAGTCAAGAATCTATTAACCTCACAAGGAGAGATAGTTTGCCTGATTAAACCTCAGTTTGAGGCAGGGAGAGAAAAGGTTGGTAAAAAGGGAGTCGTAAGAGATAAAGAGGTTCATAAAGAAGTGATTGAACAGATTATTCAATATTGTATTAGTATTGGATTCTTAATCTTGAATCTAGACTATTCACCTATTAAAGGGCCAGAAGGTAATATTGAATACCTTCTTCATATTAGAAATAGTGATAATACCTGTGATAATGATGATGTGGAACTTCAGGATCTAGGTGCTATAATTAAAGATACTGTAGAAAGGGCTCATGGGACATTAGACTAAAGTCTTGTCTTGAGAAGAAAAATGGATAGATTCTGTATTGTTATTAATGTGGAAAAGGATGTAGATTTCCATATAACCAATCAAATAAAAGACTATATGAATAAGCATAATAAAAGTTATTATCTTGCTGTTAATGATATCTCGCCCTACTATAGAGAACAAGGATACATTGCACCATCTGAGATACCATCCAATGTTCAATGTGCAATCGTTCTTGGGGGAGATGGAACCATGATTCTTGCAGCAAATCAGTTGGTAAGTAAAGATATACCAATTATTGGGGTGAACCTTGGTACACTAGGCTTTCTTACTGAGATTGAAAAAGATAATATACACGCTACCTTGGATGCACTATTTACAGATGAGTACAAAATAGAAGCAAGAATGATGATAGAAGGTACTTTATACAATAAATCAGAATCAATCTATAAGGGTTTGGCATTGAATGACATTGTGATAAATCGAAGAGACTCTTCAGGACTGATTACTACCAAAATTTTCATAAATGGGGAACATGTAAACACTTATACTGGAGATGGAGTAATTATCTCAACTCCTACTGGCTCAACAGGCTATAATCTATCCGCAGGTGGACCTACTGCAATGCCTAATTCGAAGATTATGATTATTACACCAATATGCCCTCACACTTTTAATAATAGAAGTATGGTAGTTACCAGCCATGATAGAATTGAAATTGAGATTGGAAATAAGAAAAAGAAAGAAGAGATTGTGGTAGCTACATTTGATGGGAAAGATAGAATCGAACTAATCACTGGAGATAGAATAGAGATCAATAAGGCAATACAAGATACAAAACTAGTTAGGGTAAAGAAAAGTAGTTTTTTTGATTTGTTACGTACAAAGATTGGGGAGGTATAAGCATATATGAAGATAGGGAGACAAACAAAGATTATTGAACTAATTAGTAAACATAGTATCGAGACTCAAGAAGAATTAGCAGAGTTATTAGAACAAGCAGGTTATATTGTAACACAGGCTACTATATCTAGAGATATTCGAGAACTAAAACTGACTAAGATAGCAGTGGATAATGGTCGTCAAAAGTATATTGTATTAAAGAACCAAGAATCTGGATTAAATGAAAAGTATGTACGTGTTCTAAGGGATGGCTTTGTATCCATGGATATTGCCCAGAATATTATTGTAATCAAATCAATATCTGGAATGGCCATGGCAGTAGCAGCAGCCTTAGATGCCTTGCATTTTGACGGTATAGTAGGTTGTATTGCAGGAGATGATACCGTAATGTGTGTCATCAGAAGTAATGAAGAAGCCGTAAAAGTAATGGAGAAGCTGACTAAGATAGTTAAATCAAACAACATAGATATGGAATAATTTAAGAGGAGAATAGGTATGGCAGGACATTCAAAGTTTGCAAATATTAAACATAAAAAAGAGAAAAATGATGCTAAGAAGGGTAAGATTTTTACCATAATAGGTAGAGAGATTGCTGTTGCTGTAAAAGAAGGTGGGGCAGACCCAGCAAACAATAGTAGATTACGAGATATCATCGCAAAAGCAAAAACAAATAATATGCCGAATGATACAATTGATAGAGGAATTAAGAAGGCTGCTGGAGATGCGAATTCTGTTAATTATGAGTTTGTATCATACGAAGGCTATGGACCTAATGGTTCTGCAATTATCGTAGATGCGCTAACTGATAATAAGAATAGAACAGCATCTAATGTTAGGAATGCATTTACAAAAGGAAATGGAAACGTAGGTACTCCTGGATGTGTATCCTTTATGTTTGATA
>CAZAKD010000185.1:0-3980 GCA_964485435.1 uncultured Lachnospiraceae bacterium | reverse complement strand
TTTTTTTAATCTCAGGTGTTAATATAGAAGATTTAAAGAATCGATTACAGATTACCATATCCCCTCTTGAACCATGGTACTATGATGAAGAATTATGTATCAGAAGTATGAAAGAACATTTTGCCGTATCATCATTAGATGGTCTGGGTTTACAAGATTATACTTTGGGGGTAATTGCTGCAGGTTCCGTTATGCAATTCCTTTATGAAACTCAGAAAAATTCTTTATCTCATATTACCCATATTACTCCATATATTACAAGCAAATATATGATATTAGATAGCTCAACTAGGAGGAATTTAGAGTTAGTAGAGACCCTTCGAGAAAAACAAAAGAAAGGTTCTCTTTTATGGGTCTTAGATAAAACTAAAACAGCGATGGGAGCAAGATTATTACGTAGCTATATCGAGCAACCATTAATAGATCATAAAGATATTGTGGGACGTCTTGATGTAATAACAGAGATGAATGAGAATGTTATTACTAGAGAAGAATTACGCGAATATCTGAATCCGATATATGACTTAGAAAGATTACTCAGTAAGATAAGCTACAACAGTGCTAATCCAAGAGATTTAATCGCATTTAAGAATTCTTTAGCGATGCTTCCCCATATTAAATTTCTTCTAAAGGATTTTCAAGGTTCTCTGCTTCAAGAGATATATAAGAATCTAGATCCATTAGATGATATATATGCACTTATAGAAAAGTCAATAGAAGAAGAGCCACCTATTCAAGTGCGAGAAGGTGGCATAATACGAGATGGATTCAGTGAAGAAGTAGATAAATTTAGGAAGGCCAAATCGGAAGGAAAGAATTGGTTGGCAGAGTTAGAGTCAAAAGAAAAAGAGAATACAGGGATAAAGAATCTTCGCATAAAATATAATAAGGTATTTGGTTATTATCTAGAAGTAACCAACTCATACAAGAATCTAGTTCCAGAAGATTGGACAAGAAAACAAACCTTAGCAAATGCAGAAAGGTATATTACACCTGAACTAAAGGAACTAGAAGATATGATTCTTGGCGCTGAAGATAAGCTATATTCTATAGAATACAGATTATTTAATCAGGTAAGGGAACAGATAGGATTGGAGATAAAGCGTATTCAATCCTCTGCAAAGGCAGTAGCTAAGGTGGATGTATTTACTTCCTTGGCACTAGTTGCAGAAAGGAATGGATATGTTAGACCACACATTAACATTGATGGGATTATAGATATTAAAAATGGACGGCATCCAGTAGTTGAAAAAATGATATCTAACGACTTATTTGTTGCAAACGATACATATCTCAATAACAAAGATAAAAGTATATCTATTATTACAGGGCCTAATATGGCAGGTAAATCTACTTATATGAGACAAACTGCTTTAATCGTATTAATGGCACAGATAGGAAGTTTTGTACCTGCTAGTGAAGCAAATGTTGGAATTGTAGATCGAATATTTACAAGGGTAGGGGCATCAGATGATCTTGCTTCTGGGCAAAGTACCTTCATGGTTGAGATGACAGAAGTAGCTAATATACTTAGAAATGCTACAAGGGATAGCCTGTTAATTCTAGATGAGATTGGTAGGGGTACTAGCACATTTGATGGATTAAGCATAGCTTGGGCTGTAGTTGAACATATTAGCAATACAAAGTTACTAGGTGCTAAAACTTTATTTGCGACTCATTATCATGAACTTACAGAATTAGAAGGTAAGATTCCAAGTGTGAATAATTACTGTATTGCAGTGAAAGAACAAGGAGACCACATTGTCTTCCTTCGTAAAATAGTAAAAGGCGGAGCAGATAAAAGTTATGGAATTCAAGTTGCAAAACTAGCAGGTGTTCCAGACAGTGTACTTGAACGAGCAAAGGTTATTGTTGAAGAACAAGTAGCCAAAGTTAAGGGGAATAAAGAAGTTCAAGTTGAGGATGAAGTAGAACAATTATCTTTATTTAGCCTGAGTAATAATGATGATATTGTTAGTGAATTAAGAGAATTAGACATTAATAGTCTAACTCCTATAGATGGTTTAAATACTTTATATAAACTTCAAAACAAGATAAAGAATCGATGGTGATATTATGGCTCATATTACAGTATTAGACCAAAATACAATTAACAAAATAGCTGCAGGAGAAGTGATTGAGCGACCAGCAGCTGTTGTAAAAGAATTGATAGAAAATGCGATTGATGCAGGTGCCAATGCAATAACTGCTGAGATCAAAGAGGGTGGCATTCAATTTATACGTATTACTGATAATGGTATGGGAATTCCTAAAGAAGAAGTAGCTGTTGCATTTCTAAGACACTCAACTAGTAAAATCAGATCCGTAGAAGATCTTATCTTAGTATCTAGTCTAGGTTTTCGAGGAGAGGCATTATCAAGTATAGCGGAGGTCACACAGGTAGAACTTGTAACAAAAACCAGTCAATCTTTAACTGGTGTACGCTATGTGATTGAAGGTGGAGAAGAAAAGAATATTGAGGAGATTGGCAGTCCTGAAGGAACAACTTTTCTAATTAGAAACCTTTTTTATAATACACCTGCTAGGAGAAAGTTTCTAAAATCCCCTACTACTGAAGCAGGATATATTAGTGAACTGATTGAAAGACTTGCAATATCACATCCAAATGTATCTTTTAAATATATTGTTAATGGACAAATTAAGTTACAAACATCAGGTAATAATAATATAAAAGACATTATATATCATATATATGGAAGAGAGCTTGCTTCTAATCTTCTAACCATTGATGGTGAAGGGGAGCATATTAAGGTTACTGGATATGTTGGAAAGCCTGTAATCTCCCGTGGAAATAGAAACTATATGAACTACTATATTAATGGTAGATACATAAAAAGCAGTATGATTCATAAAGCAATTGAAGAGGCATATAAGTCCTACACAATGAGTCACCGTTATCCATTTACCGCGCTTCATATTAATATTGATAAAGAGATGTTAGATGTGAATGTTCATCCCACTAAGATGGAGATTCGATTTAAAAATCATGAAGAAGTATATGATGTTATATATAATGCTATTAAGGAAGCCTTGGCTGGTAAGAATCTAATACCAGATGTTACACTCGTTGCTCCTGAGAAGGAAGAAAAGAAGATTATAAGTGTACCTGAACCATTTGAGAAACATAGGATGGAATCTTATCGTAATAAAGCCATGGTGAAACACACTTATAACATAGAGCCAATTCCAGAAGTTATTCAAGACACAGAGATAGGCAAGCTTCATAGTGCTTCTAACTTAGTAAAGGAGAACACTGATTACGAAGAAACTACGAATCAGTCTAGATCATATGATCATAAAACTGAACAATTATCTTTATTTGAAGAATCAATCCTGTCTAATGAAGGAAAGAAGAATAATAGAATTATTGGTCAAGTATTTGCCACATACTGGATTGTAGAGCTACAAGATAAGATGTATATTATAGATCAACATGCGGCACACGAAAAAGTTCTCTATGAAAAGATTATGGCAAGTATCCGGAATAAAGACTATTCCTCTCAACTTCTTAGTCCACCAATCATCGTTCCATTAAATATGAGGGAAGAAGAAGTCTTTCTAAAGCATAAGGAAGAATTATATCTCTTAGGTTTTGAAGTAGAGTCATTTGGAGGAAAAGAGTATTCCATTGGTGCAGTTCCAAGTGATATGTATGGAATTGAACCCAAAGATCTCTTTATAGAGATTATAGATGGATTAGTGGATAACAACCCAACCAATAATCAAGATATTATCCTAGAAAAGATTGCTACAATTTCATGTAAAGCAGCAGTGAAAGGGAATAATACAATATCTCAGCAAGAAGCAGAAAGTCTAATTGAACAACTTTTAACCTTGGATAATCCTTATCATTGCCCACATGGTAGGCCAACTATTGTAGCGATGAGTAAGTATGAGATTGAAAAGAAATTCAAGCGAATTGTATAAAAGTATATTACTATTCACAGCTGACTTAAGTG
>CAZAKD010000184.1:0-3981 GCA_964485435.1 uncultured Lachnospiraceae bacterium | reverse complement strand
TGGAAATGTGCTGTTGTGGACATTCCTCTTGGTGGTGGTAAAGGTGGTATTATCTGTGATCCTCGTAACCTCTCACCGGGAGAACAAGAAAGATTATGCCGTGGTTTTGTAAGACAACTTTCTAGAAATATTGGACCACTCTCAGATGTTCCTGCTCCAGATGTTATGACCAATGGACAACATATGCTATGGATGATGGATGAATATGAAGCAATTCATGGTGGACATTATCCAGGCGCTATTACTGGTAAACCAGTTGGGATGGGCGGATCACTTGGCAGAACTCAAGCAACAGGATATGGCGTTATCTTCTCACTTAGAGAAGCTCTTAAAACACAAAACATTGACATTACAAAAACTTCTGCAAGTCTTCAAGGATTTGGTAATGTTGCTGAATATGCTGCTCGTTTATACACTCAGATGGGTGGTAAGATTGTTGCAATCTCATCTTGGGACAACACAGATAAGACATCTTATACCTTCCGTAATCTTGCTGGGTTAGATATTGAACAAATGGTATCTATTAAAGATTCCTTTGGTACAATTGATAAAGATAAAGCTATTGCAATGGGATGCGAACTTCTTCCTGGCGAAGACTGGATATCACAAGATGTTGATATTCTTCTTCCTTGTGCACTTGAGAATCAACTTACTCCTGCTACTTTTGCTAATGTCAGCGATCAAGTAAAAGTAATATGTGAAGGTGCTAATGGTCCAACAACACCTGATTGTGACGAACTTATTAAGGAAAAAAATATCTACTTAGTTCCAGATTTCTTATGTAATGCAGGTGGTGTAACATGTAGTTACTTCGAACAAGTACAATGTAATATGAACTACTTCTGGTCATTAGAAGAAGTGTTAGAAAAGCTTGACTTTAAGATGACTTCTGCTTTCCATGCTGTTCATAACCTAGCACAAGAAAAAGGATTATATATGCGCGACGCAGCTTATGTAATCGCTATTAATCGTGTTGCTGATGCAGTAAAATTAAGAGGATGGGTTTAATCGTCTAACCATATAATAAAACATAGATTATACTATTATATATGTATGATCTATGTTTTTTTATTTATCTATATTAAGAATAAGGAGTTTATGGATGCAAAAAGAGCGATATTTATTATCGCCCTTTTTTTATATATAGGTTTTAACTTAATCATTAATAATACGAACAGCTTTAACTGGCTTTCTATAATTCGAATTAGATATCTTAATTCCACTTCTAGGGTTACTTGCATGAATAACTTGACCATTACCAATATACATAGCAACATGATTAATTCCGCCACCATTACTATAGAATAATAGATCTCCAGCTTTTACATTCGACGGACTAATAGATGTACCATTAGATGCTTGTGCTCTAGATGTTCTGTTAATTGAATATCCAAAGTTCTTATATATGGACATGGTAAAACCTGAACAATCTGTTCCGTTTGTTAAACTTGTTCCGCCCCATACATATCTGTTCCCAAGGAATTGTTTTGCATAAGCAACCATACTAGCTCTAGTGGATGAAACTCCTGAATTACCTGCCTCTATCTCTTCATTGGATACAGCTTTTTTCAATTCATAAGATATCTCAACAAGTTCTCTTGCAATCCATCCTTTGTCATTATCTACAGCAACTCTTACCCAATTATCTTCCACTTTAAGTACTTCTAACTCTTCTCCCAAGGCAATTAGTGTAATACACGCTGATTCAGTAGTTGCCTTTTCTCTTAATTTAACTGTTTCACCAGTAATTGTAGCCGTCTTAACACCTACTTTTTTAGCAAGCTCTTCTGCTTCTGCACCTGTAGTTAAAAAAGAACCCATTACATATCCTGTAATCTTACCTGATTTTATCTTAGCCCATCCATCTTCATCAATATTATATATTGTTGCACCTGCGTCTTTCGGAAGCTTTCCAATAATCTTGCTGTCTTCGCCTGGTTTTTCTCTAATGTTTAAATAATTATCAACAGTAGCGATACCTATATTCTCATACTTTGCCTTAATTGCCGCAATCATTTCTTCTTCTGAAGTATCTTCTGGTGACTCAGAGATTGGCTCATCCTCTAGATTAACTATGTCATCAACATTGTTTGCATTAGCATTGTCTTCTAGAGCTACAATACTTTCTTCTGTACTAGCAAAAGTCATAACTCTGTTCTGAGCTAATACACTGGTACTACCAAGTGATGTATGATTATAGAAACTATCAAGTGATAATGAAATCCCTGCCACTGGTTCTTCCTTAGCAAATGAAGCTGCAATTGGTTTAATCTGACTAGCTAATAATAACATGGCACCTGCAGCACATAAAGTTGACACTTTCATAAGATTCTTATTCACGATTGATCCTCCAGTTTTCTCTGATTTGTTATATGTCCACATAAACTAGGTATAACAACCTGTTTATTTTCTCTTCTGCAATTGTTACATAAATATTAAATATATTAAATGTTATTATAACAACTGGGTTCAACTTTGTCAACTATGTGTCAATAAATTGTTAACTTTATATGCAAAGAAAAAATTGGGGACGGGGGTTGAACGATTGGGGACGGGGCTTTTTGCAAAAAGCCCCGTCCCCAATCGTTCAACCCCCGTCCCCAATCTTAGATAATGATGCAGATTAGTCCGCCATTGCTGTCATTTATTATTTTTTGTAATGTTTCTTGAAGTTTTAATTGACTTTCTTCATTGATTTTGTATATCTTTGATTGGATACCATCATCTACCAGTTGTTGAATGGTTTTTCCAAATATATTCGTTTCCCAGATACCATCTGGATTATCTTTGGTGTTCTCATGAATATAATTCATGAGGTCGTTCGCTTGCTCCTCACTACCTACAATTGGTGCTACTTCAGTTTCAATATTAGCACGAATCATATGAATAGAAGGTGCTACTGCCTTTATTTTAACACCATATTTACCGCCATGCTTGATTACTTCAGGCTCTTCTAGAGTGATTTCATCATGGAAAGGCGGAACTACACCATAGCCTTTAAAGTTAACTTCTTCACATGCTTTTGCTACTTTTTCATATTCTTGTTTTCTAGAAGCCATATCTCTTAATGTTGCTAAGAATTGATATTCTCCAGTAATCTCTGTTCCAATTAAATCACTTAGAATCTCATAATAATATTTATCATCAAAATCTACGTTTACTTTTACACTTCCATCTTTTAGATTCACTTCGTCTAATTTTATTTTTTTTATGTATGGACTTTCTACTGATAAGTTTTGCATATTAACATCACGAATAAAAGATAAATTTTGGATCATATCTTTAACATTTTGGATAAAGTCAACTTTTAGCCAGTGATCATTCGGAAGGGTTTCTGCCCACTTTGGAATGAAGAAGTCAATCTCAGTAATTGGAAATACCGATAATGTGGTCTCCATTATTTTAGTAATATCATCTTTTCTTAGTTGCTCACAATTAACAGGCATAACCGCAACATTATGTTTTTGTGATATTTCTTCTGCTAATGCAATTGCTTCATCTGAATAAGGACGATTCGTATTCAATAATACTATAAATGGTTTTCCAAGTTGCTTTAGCTCTTCTATTGTTTTCTCTTCTGGCCTTATATAATTATCTCTAGATAGTTCTCCAAAGCTTCCGTCAGTGGTAACTACAATTCCAATAGTGGAATGATCATTAATTACCTTCTTTGTTCCAATCTCTGCTGCTTCACTAAAGGCTATAGGGTCATCATACCAAGGAGTTTTAACTAATCTTGGACCATTCTCATCTTCTGCACCCTTAGCGTTCTCTATGAGGTATCCAACGCAGTCTATAAGCCTAATATTACAACTAAAATCATCTATTTGTACTTTAGCAGCATTATTAGGAACAAACTTAGGTTCAGTAGTCATAATAGTTTTTCCCTGAGCAGCTTGAGGTATTTCATCTAATGCTCTTTTTCTTTCATACTCATCTTCGATATTAGGAACAATTAAGTTTTCAACCACTTTTTTAATA
>CAZAKD010000183.1:2236-4019 GCA_964485435.1 uncultured Lachnospiraceae bacterium | reverse complement strand
AAAGAAAAGGTTCTACAGCTGTGTAAAGAAATGGAATACTATCCAAACTCTATTGGCAAGGCGCTTAAGTCAGGAACCAATAACACTATACTCTTTAATTTTAGTGATTTCGACAGAAGCTTTTATCTAAGAATTATTAAGGGTGTAAGTGATTATGTTAAAGATAATGACTATGATTTAATTATCTGTACGGAGCGCTCTTGCGAGAAATATATGAGAAGTAATCTAACAAGTGGAGCAATTATTCTAGATGCTAAGATGAAGAATTCAATCTTAAGTTCCGTGGCAAATGAAAAGTATCCTATTATTACCCTAGATCGTGTTATTGATCATCCATATATTAAAAGTATTGTAGTGAATAATTATGATCCTATGTATGAGATGATGCAGCAACTTGTGGATATGGGATACCGTAGGTTTGGTTTTATTGGGGGGCCGGAACACACTCAGGATAATCAAGAGAGATATAGAGGGTTCTCTGATGTATTGGAGAAGAATAATATTCCGTTTTTACGCAAGAACTACTTTTCAGGTGATTATAGGGAAAAGAGTGGGTATTCAGCGGCTCGTATCATTCTGTTAGAAGATGAATTGCCGGAGATTCTAATATGTGCCAATGATAATATGGCAATTGGTGCCATGAAGGCTTTCCGTGAGAATGGAATTCGAGTACCTGAGGATATCTCTGTGACCGGATTTGATAACTGCGATATAGCGGAAGCCCTTGAACTGACCACTGTTGCCATTCCTAATTATGAAAGAGGATATCTGGCTGCCAGGTATCTCATCGAGAATATTAAAGGGCATAGGAATGTTGAGCCATTCAAGATATCCGCTAAGGTAAAATGGAGAAAAAGTGTAAAGAAACGACCTTAGTAAAATAAATCGCGTTTATTTTACTAAAACTTTATAAAAGCTATATATATTACGTATATTTTATGGTAATTTATATAGCTTTTTTTATGTCCTTTTGTGAAAACTAATCAAAATTGCACATTTAAGATAACAATCAACCTTTACAACATTGACTTATTATACAAAGTGTCGTATTATACTGGTATAACGTTTTATTAATTATATTTAAAAAAGGAGAGGGAATTATGAAATTAAAAAGATTAATCGGTATTTTACTAGCATCTACTCTTACTGCATCAGTGGTACTTACAGGTTGCGGCAAGAAAGAAGAACCAGTAGACACAACTAAGACAGAGGGTTCAGGAGAAGAAGTTGTAACAGAGGATCCAGCAGATACTGAAGTAGAGATGGCAGATAAGATTGTTGTTTTCCAATCTAAAGTTGAGATCTCTGACCAATTAGAAGCTTTAGCAAAAGAATATGAAGCTGAAACTGGAGTAGAAGTTGAAGTATGGGGAACAACTGGTGATGACTATCCACAACAGATTAAGACAAAATTAAGCAACAACCAAGGACCAACAGTATTTTCACTTCAACCAGGTGCTGAAGTGGAACAATTAAAAGCATACCTTGCAGATTTAAGTGATGTATCCTTTATCGGAGATGTTGCAGAAGGCATGGCTCAAGAAGTAGACGGAAAAGTAGTTGGAATTCCATATACAGTAGAAGGATTCGGTCTTGTATATAATAAAGATCTAATCGATCCAGCAGTGGTAAATAGCTTTGAAGCATTTGAATCATTGTTAAAGACAAGTAAAGATGCTGGAGTGAATGGATTTAGTTTATCACAAGAAGGTTACTTCTTAATCGGACATATTTTAAACAGTAAACTACTTTTCTCACCGTTGCTTCTATATCTTTGCTTGGT